>CALHRB010000164.1 GCA_938038165.1 Candidatus Kapaibacterium sp.
ATGGTTCTGATTTTTGCCTATCCACCCCAAAAATTGGAATATTATCAAGCTCCGATTCACATAGAGTAAAAATCTTGAATATTTTTGGCAGCTCATCTCTAGTATCGCCGCACCAAGAACCCCCAAAAATTAGAAAAGAACATTTTTTTTCTGATATCAGTACTTTTAGAGTGTCAATTTTTTCTCGAGATGGATTATATTTCAGGAATTCAGTATTGTCCCACTCAGTTTGGGTTAACCACTCGTTCCAATTAAATTTTCCTATTAACATTGGATTTTTTTCTAATGCTTGAGCATTAATAGAATTTAGTAGGATTAGTATTAAAAAGGAGAGTGATAGATCACCTAATTTTTTTGCTGTGATAAACATCTTTATTCTCGAAAAAAATTGATTAAAAATTTGTAATTTAACAAGTTTTAAAATTACAACATAATCGAAAGCTATGAAACTCAAGATTTGCATATATATTTATTTTATTTTGACATTATCATCTTGTGATATGGGATTGGCACCTAAAGAGCCATCAAAAAAATCATATATATCCGGACAAATTTCATATAAAGGTGGAAGAGCTAGTTGGCCACTACCAGATTCGGTTCTTGAAATCAGATTAGTTGCTTTTAAAAATTATCCTTTGTCAGATAGCAGTAGTATTTTAAAAGAATTAACAGATGGTAATGCCTATTTCACAATTGATACTTTACCCAGATTTGTTGACAAAGCAGATTATTCACTGGAAATAATCGATCCGCCAGCATTATTAAAATATATTGCTGTTGCCCAAAGATACGGAAATCTATTTCAATGGAGAGTAATTGGGGTTTATTCAGAGACAGGTGATAATACAAAACCCTCAACTGTGATGGTTAATCCTGGAGATTCTTTGACAAATATTAATATAGAGGTAGATTTTCTTAATCTCCCTCCACAACCTTTTTAGAGTGTGTTAAATATGGATAGATTATTTATTAACAGATGGATTTTATTATTTTTATCGATTTTATTTTTATCTCCGACACAAGTTTTTTCATTATCAAAAATAACGGGGAAAGTCATAGATAAATCCGATGGGTCACCTTTGGTTGGCGCAAGCATAAGGCTCGAAGGGACGGGTTTGGGGACATTTGCTAATAAGGAGGGTAATTTCCTGCTCAAAGGTATAAAAAGAGCCAAATATACTTTAATGGTTACGATTGTAGGATACGAAAGTAAGCACTTACCTGTTCAAGTTCTTGATAATGACTCTGTATATTTATTGATTGAATTGAAATCCAAGCCGTTAAGTACAGGAGAAGTTGTAGTTTCCGCAAATAAGAGAATACAAGCTGTTCAGGATGTTCCAATCTCAATATCAGTAGTTAGCAATAGTGATTTGTTAACTAAGGGTTCAACAAGGTTCGATGAAGCATTACGGTATGTCCCCGGAATAATAATGAACAAAGACAATATCAATCTTAGAGGTTCATCTGGATTTGCATTCGGCTTGGGTTCGAGAGTTGCTCTTCTTGTTGATGGTTTCCCTCTTCTCTCTGGTGATCAGGGTGATATGAAATATGATGCCATACCAATATTCAATATCGAGCAGATAGAAATTGTAAAAGGAGCGGGGTCTGCTCTTTATGGAACTGGTGCATTGGGTGGGGTTATCAATATTATTACAAAAGAACCTGAGGAGAATTTTAAAATTAAAGGGCGACTTCACTCAGGATTTTATACTCTTCCAAGGTTCCAGCAATGGAGATATAGGGAAGATGTTCCATGGAAATTTGGATTTGATATTTCTTTAACTTCAAAATTTAACTCTTTTGGTTACATTATTTCCGGCGGATTAGAAAATGACGAAAGCTATAGACAATATGATAAATCGCTGCAATATCATTTGTTTACAAAATTGAACAATAACTTTTCTGAATTTACTAAAGCTTCAATTCTTTTTAACTTTGCCTCAGACAAAAGCGATGACTGGGTATATTGGAACAGTCTGGATAGTGCTACAATCCCCCCGACAAACATCAATAAAGATGCCCGAATCCTTTCGACCAAGCTTGCTCTTGCAGGAGATTTAAAACATATTTTCAATTCCAAGAATTTCCTTACCTTTAAAACTGGCTTATATAGAACTTACGTAGAAAATAATTTAAACATAAGTGATCCTGAATACAGACAATCAAATGCTTTAAGTTTTAATACAGATGCTCAAATGAATTCGAGTTTAGCTGACAGGACATTGCTCACATATGGTTTGGTGGCAACATTTAACAGGGTTACATCAAAGCTTTATGGCAAAGTCAATCAGGATATATATGCTGGATATATCCAGGGAGAATTAGCTCAGATAAAGGATTTGATTATCACAATTGGCGTAAGGACAGATTACGAAAAAACAGACAGTTCTGACTACCAACTGGAATTTTCACCTAAACTTGGCTTGAATTATACTTCTTTTTTCGGACCAAAATTTCGGCTTTCAATAGGAAAAGGATTCAGAGCACCCACAGTTGCCGAAAAGTTCGCTTCTTTGAAATTTAGCGGTTTTACTGTTGCACCAAATCCACTATTAAAATCAGAAATCAGCTGGTCTGCAGAAATTGGCTCAACCATGGATTTTATAATAGCTGAAACTCCTTTGCAATATGATCTGTCAATTTATCATTCAGAATACGATAATTTGATTGAGCCAACTTTTGATAACACTCAGCAAGGTGCCGTGATTAAATTCCTGAATATAACAAAAGCCAGAATAACAGGGGTTGAGTTTACACTCAAAAGCCTCCTTTTTGGTTTTATAGGGTTCCAAACCTCAATCAATGCAATGAAACCAATGGATATAAACTTAAACCGAACATTGAAATACCGTTCAACATTTTTCTGGTATAATTCTCTTTTAATACCATTGGGCAATGTTGAATTATATACAGATTACAGATTTATTAACAGGATGGAAACAGTAGATGAGCTTTTGAAACTTCAGGTCCGTGATTATGATGCAAGGGTTCCTATGCATATTTTAGATTTCAGGCTAAAACTAAAATTGAAAGAAATGACGAATATTCCAATAGTTTTAACTTTAAACATGAAAAACGCTTTCGATTACTACTACACTGAGGTTGTAGGGAATCTCGGACCTACAAGGTTTATTGGCTTACAAATCGAAAGTGGGTTATGACTGAATTTTATTCAGAAGATTGAGCATTCTCGTTGGGAAGATAATACTGTAACTTTTGATCTAAAACTTCTTTCATAGCCAGAAAGGTGGGCTTGGGAATATTATCGAATTCACGACTAATAGCTATTTGATCAAAGTTTGCACCTTCAGAATCTGAGCTATCATCAATAACGCTTGACAATCTTTCGGTCAGTTCTTGTTTAATTTGATCATTAATTTGACGGGCACGAAATCCCATAGCAACAATAGATTGGTAGATAACACCTTTCTCAGATTCTTTCATTCTAACAACAACGGGATTTACTTTATTATAATCCAATTTTTTCTCCTTTAAATGGATATAGCTTTCAAAAATATTAAAAATAATGTTAATTTGCAATTCAATTTATTTTTAACTGATTTTATTTGTTTTTATTGTAAAAATTTTCTAAAATCGCAACAATATTTTAATTTTTTTGACTTCAGAATAAGTTAGAATGAAGAAATTATATTATTCAATTCGAGAAATATGTGAACTCTTAAATGAAGAACAACATACTCTAAGGTATTGGGAAAAGGAATTTGAAGAATTAAAACCAAAAAAAAATCGCGGGGGAAACAGAATTTATTCGAGCAAGGATTTGTTGACCATAAAGCTCATAAAAAAATTGCTAAGGGAAGACAAACTTTCTCTTAAAGGAGCAAAAGAACAAGTTACAAAACTTCTTCATTCAAATGACGAAAAAGCATTGCTTTCGAAATTGGATAATAAAACCTTAGAAAAGATTGAAGAAAATGGCCTCAATAATAATTCAATTCAAAAAATTTCTGTAGATGAACTATATGAAATTCAAGGACTACTAAAAAATATTCTACAATATCTTAAAAAAAATTAACTTATTCGTCAATAATATTGCATTTATTTTTATATTAGCAATTCTATTTTTATTTTGACAAACAAAAAATGTAATTTTTAAATATCAAGGAAAAATTAATGTCAAGAAAGATTTTGATTTTTGTATTGCTTTCATTGTTTTTGGTGGATGCAACGGCATTTTCTCAGAATACAAAATTCACCTATACAATGAAAACAGTAGGCCAACACGAAGATGAGGTTCTTGGAGTTTTCGTTAACGAAAATAATACTAAGGTTGCAACATGCAGTCTTGACGAGACAATAAAAATTTGGTCTTTGCCCGACGGAAAGTTGCTTCATACCCTCACTGGACACCTTGGTCAGGTAAATAATATATCTTTTTCAGGAAATGATATGTGGCTTGCAAGTGGTTCAAGCGATGGCACCGTCAGAATTTGGGATGTTGAAACCGGAAAGCAGTTAAGGATTCTTAAAGGTCATACAGATCAGGTGATTGGTGTTTATTTTAGTCAGGATGATAGTGCCACATTTGTTGCAAGCACAAGCTTTGACAAAACTGTTAAGCTATGGGATATAAGATTAGGAACTGAGATTAAAACACTTCGTGGACACACTCTACCGACTAATAATGTTGCATATAGTTACGACGGAGTTGCGATTGCCTCGTGTAGCGATGACAAAACAATAAAAATCTGGTCAACTGATTTAACCACTCGTGAGCCTTTGATGACTTTGATAGGACATAATTCGCCGGTTCTATCTGTAATATATAGTTTCGATAGTAAAATTTTAGCATCCTGCGATCAAAGTGGCGAAATTTTTATCTGGAGCATGCCATCTGGTAAATTGTTGCGAAAAATTAAAGCACATAACGAATTAATTCAGGATGTCTCTTTTGCTGAGGATAATAAAACTTTGGTTAGTGCCAGTCTGGATAAGTTCGTTAAGCTTTGGGATGTTACAACAGGCAACAACTTGATGTCATTTGATACAGGCATTGATAATTGGTCTGTTGATCTTGTCAGCGATGCTTCCATTATAATTGTTGGTTGTGCCGACGGTACTGTTAGATTTTTAAACAAAGCCGGAACTACTTCCGACTCGATGGATAAAAAAGGAACAAAGAAAAAAGGGGGTAAATAATTATGAAAATCATAAAAAAATCTTTTTTAATCATGACTCTGGCTGTAGTTGTATTTTTCTTCAATATTAATATTTCTTCCTCACAGTTGGTGGAAACGGTTGTTGCTATAACGGGAAGTGTTCTCAATTCTGTAACCCGTGAACCTGTTACTGCATATTTGGTTGTGCTTGATGAAAATGGAAAAAGGGTTAATGCCACGCGAAGTAATTCGGCAGAGAATGGTTATTATTATATTACAAGTCTCAAACCAGGACACAAATATACTATTAATATATCTCAACCTAACTATTTCAAAGAAAAGTTTGAAATAGAAATTGCAAATACCGATAAATACACAGAAATTTCAAGGGATTTTTTGGTTACTCCCATTCAGAAAGGTATTGATCTTCCTCTAACTATTTCTCCATTTGAGTTAAATAAATCAAAATTAAGATTTGGTTCAGAATATCTTTTAAGTGATATCATCTCGACTTTGAATAATAATTCAGGAATCAAAGTTGATATAATTTGTTATCCTGATAATAACGTTGATAAAACGGAAAATCAAAAACTAACCGAAGAAAGGGCAAAATCACTAAAAGCATTTTTAATTGAAAATGGTATAAATGAATCGAGAATTAACATCAAACCTAATTCAACAACAGATCCACAAAATCCTCCGCCAACTGAAAAAAGAGCAAAAGGTAAAAGGTATATAGGATCAACTTATATTAGGGTTTCGGATTTCTAAGCTCCGGCTTGTTTCTTTGATTAATTATGATACGAAATCTGCAACTAAAAGCTAAAGATTTATCAAAATCATTTTATTTGAACAGACCAATTTTCTCTAATATTAGCTTCGGGATTGAAAAATCTGAGATTTTTGGTATTGCTGGCGAAAATGGTTCGGGAAAATCAACATTACTCAAAATTTTAGCTGGAGTGTCTTCTCCGACCTCGGGTAAAGTCGATTTTATCATTGATGAAAACATAATCGAAGATAGCAATTTATTTGAATTGATTGGCTTTGTCTCGCCTTATCTTAACATTTATGAGGAGTTTACTCCGATTGAGCATTTTCGTATTGCTTCGAAAATCAAGGGTTTCAAGCAAAACAAAGAACTTGAACTGAATTTATTGAAAGAATTTAAACTACTAAATAGAAGAAATGACCCAATAAAAACCTTTTCTTCTGGAATGAAACAGAGGGTAAAATATATCCTTGCCTTTTCATCAGAACCTTTATTTATGTTTTTTGACGAACCTTACACAAATCTGGACACCGAAGGAATAAGAATAGTAAATGAGCTTATTAGATCTCATAAAAATAAAGGGGGAGTAACTGTTATTGCATCCAATGATGACAGGGAGAAATTGCTTTGCAATAATATTATAGAATTGAAAAAGCAAAATTAGTTTTAATTATATTTTTCATTAACCTCATTATCCAATTTGTTAGGCAAAATTCCGATAGATTGAAAAAACTCATATTAAATATAATTTTTTTGTCTTATTTTATTTCAAGTTATTATCTTTATCCTCAAGGCTATATCCGAAACATCTATATCGAAAGGAAGAATGTATTTGATTCTACTCAAAAGGACTGGTTCTTTGCCGCAAAATTAGCCAATTCAATAAGAGTAGTAACAAGACAATATATAATCGAAGATGAGTTATTATTTTCTGTCAACGAGGAATTAAATTTTGAATTGATTGAAGAAACCGAGAGAAACCTGAGGAATACTGGCCTTTTTACAAGCGTTAAAATTGAGCTTGATTCAGTTGGGAACGACTTATATGATATTTATGTGATAACACAGGACCGCTGGTCCACCAGACCCAGTCTGCTTTTCGGAACTGGTGGTGGAGCTCAGAATATTGGTGGAAGGCTCGAAGAATTAAATTTTCTTGGAACGGCTACTTACATCTCTCTCGAGGGGCTTTATCGAACTGAGAATAATACAGGTTGGCAGGGCTATGCAGCATTTAGCCAAAAGAGATTATTCAGCTCAGAATTTGGAATGGAAACGGGGCTTTATGCCAATAAATATACAACGACGCAATTTCTGGGTTTTAATAAACCGTTCAGGACATTAGACACTAAAAGCTCTTACGGTCTATCCGGACACAACTCTTTTGGCAATGAATTACTTTTCAAGCCCGATAGTTCTTTCGAAAAGATGTTTTACCATAGTAGAAGTATAAGCGGATGGTATTCTCGTGCATGGCGTGATATTGACAGGGTTTTTTTTACTGCCTACCTTCAGCTCGAAGACATCAACAGAGGGAAACCTGAGTTCAAAAGAGCATATGATAATACAGGGAAATTTCTGATTGCTTTTTCATCAATCTCAGAGGACTACGTTAAATCAACAAAAATCAATAACTATTTAATTGAAGATTTTTCAATAGGGGGGTGGGGAACGGCTATTCTCGGCAGAACTTTTTCACTTGGCGGCAAGGGTGAATCCTATTATTATATTGCAGGGCAGGGAGAACAATCTTATTATGATGGGAAAATATACCTTTGGGGACAATTAACCGGAGCAAGCGCTTTTGCTCAAAGTCGTGGAGTGAATACTTATCAGGAATTTTCCGGTTTAGCTTTCTATAGAGTTTTTGATTGGTTACTTTTTGCAATGCGACTCAGGCAACAGACTGTCTGGAATTGGTATGGCTTGCGTCAGTTAATTCTTGACAATTCCTCAGGTTTGCGTGGTTTCCCTGTCAATCAAATTACAGGGGATAATCGGATTGTTGGAAATTTCGAATCTCGTATTTTTCCCGATTTACAAATCTGGATTTTTAATTTAGGGCTTGTTGCATTTTACGATTTTGGGACTGCCTGGAATCAGAGGACAGACATAACAAAGACCCAGTGGAAGAATTCAATAGGTTTTGGTCTAAGGGTTTATGATATGAAATCAACTGGTTCGCATGGTATTTACAGGATTGATTTTGCATACAATCTAAATGAAAAAAAATTTGGTGAGATAATTTTTACCAGCGGTCAGCTTTTCTCTGCAATTAAGAACCATATTTTCAAGTTGCCTCAAATTTTTGGTCTTGAATTTGATGCCGATTAAATTTTTAAATCACTAACTTACACTTTTATTAATAATCACCATTTACAACCAAATCAGATTTTCTGATTGAAAATTATGCTTTAAGGTATAATAATGAAGTTTTAGGGTTCTTTCAAACAGAAAACCAAAAAAAATTTCGAATAATTTCTTATTTTTATTTTTTAATGTTTAATTAATTCTTAACAATATGAAATATTTAAATTCCTTTGTATTATTTTTCGTTGTTTTTATTACTTTACCTTTAATATCAGAAGAGCCGAATCCAGGTTGGTTGAAAATTGTTACAAAAGATGTCGGTCTTGATTCAGCCAGATACACAAGAATTATGGCAGTGGATGTCAATAATGACAATTATCCCGATTTGATTCTTGGTGAAGGGAAAATTAATAAGAACCGAATAAAGTTATATCTTAATGTGGAAAATCCAGACCCAAACGCAGAAAACAGAAGAATTTTTGTTGATGTAACAGAAAGTTCGGGTATTAATGTTAACCGTAATCCGGAAAAAGAAGGGCGAATTGCTGATATATCTTCAATGGCTGATTTCGACAATGATGGTGATATGGATTTAATTACGAGTATTTATTATCATAGACTTCAAATGTATTTGGGCGAGCTTGACCCGGGCGACCGGACAGAAGTCCTGTTGAACGATGGGACAGGTAAATTCACTCTTAAAGAAGATGCCGGTGTCCATGATATCGTAGTTGACGATACAATTGCCGTAGGGCTTGTCAATGTAACAGGCATAGGATTTCTGGATTATGATTTAGATGGGAATATTGATATATTTATGTCCACCTGGTTTACTGATTATGCTGCTTTTAACAATTTAGGCACTGCCATGCCAAGTATCTTGCTGAAAGGAAATGGAGATGGTTCATTTACACATATCAAAACAAGCGGTATCCAAAAGACTGTTGAGCCAGACTACGGGGTTAATATTACAGATTGGAATAATGATGGGTGGCAAGATATTATAACTTCTCCTTATTGCAGAACGGGTGGAGTTCTATTCAGAAATCGAGGTGACGGAACATTCTCCAATTATTCCGGTGTTGCTGATTACTCAGCCCAGAAAATGAAGGGAGATAACGGTCAAAATCTTTGTCAATGGGAAGCTCAACCTGCTGATTTTGATAATGATGGTGATATGGACCTTTTACAAGTAAATGTTCACGGGGGTTACGATGCAAACGAAGGAAGGACGCACATTACAATTAACCAGGGACCCTCGGGAAATTATAAATTTGCTTGGGCTATTGATAGAATAAATCGAGACGCCCCGACTATTTCACATCTCGGAGATCAGGGAGGTTGCTGGTTTGATCTGGACGGTGATGGTTGGCAGGATGTTGCTATATGTCAAATGGGCTATCCACAGGCTAATCTTGCTGGACAGGAAAGGCTTTATATATGCCTTCAGAACGACAATCACTATTTCGATGATATTTCACGTAAACTTGGAATTTTCAATGTTATCAAAGAAGCTCATTCGATCGAGCCCATTGATTTCGATCTGGATGGTGATCAGGATCTGTTCGTTAGTCATCAAATCAGGGATACTCAGATTGTTGGCACAGAAAAGGTCATTAATGTTTATATGCAAGTCCAGGTGCTTCGAAATGATATTGGAAATAAAAACAATTGGGTATCTGTCAAACTTAATCCACCGGATGGGTGCAACAAGTCGGCAATTGGAGCAAGGATCTATCTCTATTCTGAGGGAATAACTCAAATTCAGGAAATTCAAGCCGGGCTGGGTCATTTCGCTGGGCAACAGCCTTTTATAAGAAATTTCGGTCTTGGTAAAAGGAATAGGATTGATTCCATTGTTGTTCGCTGGTCCCATAAGGATTTACTAACAACCAAAGTCTTAAATCCGCCTATAAATTCTATTTTTGAAATAGATGGTGCAGGGAACATAAAGATCATAAAGTCTTATCTTGATGTCAGTGAACTTGAAAATTTACCTCAATTAAGCGTTATACCAAATCCTGCAAAAAATTATGTTGAAATATATGGCTATAATATTTTTGAAACATTCAACGGCGAACAAGCTTTGATTAATTTATACAACAATATAGGTAGAAAAGTTAAAATGATGGAAAGACATAATTATTTGCCTATTCAAATTGATTTGTCAGATTTACCTGCTGGTATTTATTATATTCAACTGGGCAGCAGATTAGCAAAAATTTTGAAAATTGATTGAAATCTTAAATTAAAGAAATTTATTACTTTTTTTCGAGGCAGGGGCAGATAGATTTCTTTGTTTTATCATCAATAGTGATATCATTGAAAAGAATGAAGGTGCTAACAAGTCGTTTGACATTTTCGTAACCTTTATTAACTCCGTCAGTGTTTTGATACCAGTATTTCAGTGCCTGTTCATTTGTGAGTCCACAAAATTGGATAAGAATAGCTGCTGAAATGTAACCAGACTGATGCCAGCCATTCCAGCAGTGCAAATAGACAGGTCCTTTAATTTTATTATTGATAATATCAAGCACCATCAGCATAATAGATTTTAAATCATTCCTGTTCATTCCTGAATTTTGTAAATAAATCAATGTGTCAGAGCCAGAGTCGTTAATAAATATTTTTTTTGATGAATAGAAATTTTTGGAATAAAGATAAACGGCTCTCGAAAAGCCTTGATTGGTCAGATTAATTAGTCCTTCAGTTGGTAAAGGATTATGGTTATCTCTTTTTTCGTATTTATTATAAAAATTATTAGCGCCGCCACGATAAGCAACTCCGTGAAGAACGACTCTCATATTTCTTGTTCCATAGAGCGAGTCAAATCCATTCCCAAAGTTGTCAGTAATTTTTTCGTTTGCGCATTCAACTTTGTATTTGTGTTTGTAATACAGGAATTTATCGTAAAGAGTTGTGGTATCGTTCCCGAATGAACTTTGACAAAGCAAAAGTAATAAAGATAGAAAAGTTAGCATAATATTAAAACAAGGGATAATCATTGAGATAATTAATTTAAAATTATTTAGCTAATTTCACCCATTTAAAGATATCTTTGAAACTCGGTTTTTTACCGTACATCAGGATTCCGGTTCTGTAAATTTTTGCAGCCACCCAAAGGCAACCCAGAAATGTTGAAATCATCAGCAAGACTGATGATAGGATTTGCCACAGAGGAACATCAGTGGCGGCAACCCGGACTATCATCAAAATTGGAGAAAAAAAAGGAATAAGCGACAGAACAACAGCTAATACTCCATCGGGGTTTGAAATAACACTTCCAATAAAAAGAATAGGAATAATTATGGGGAGCGTTATTGGCGTCATTAGTTGTTGAGCGTCAGCTTCCTGGTCCACTGCGGAGCCAACGGCAGCAAATAATGTAGAGTAAATAAAATAACCCGAAAGAAAATAAAAAATAAAACCGAGGATTAACCAGATGGAAATTTCCGGAATTTCGAAATTTTGCATAAATGATGCTTCCCTGCCGTCGATTGGCATTCCGGCGGTAAATGTATCAGGCGAAGGTGCAATCATAGAAGCAACAGGACCAACGAGCGATAGAATACCAAGAGACAAAACAACCCAAACAATTACTTGTGTTAGCCCTACAGCCCCTATGCCTACAACTTTGCCAAACATAATTTCGAATGGTTTAGCCGATGACGCAATGACTTCGATAATCCTATTGGCTTTTTCTTCGATGACTGACCTCATAACCAGACTGCCATACATGAACATCATCATATAAATCATAAAACCAAGAAAATATCCAACTCCGGCAAAAACCTCTGCATAATCCTTTTTGGAGCCTTCCTCTGTTAATTTTTCTGTTTGGACTTCTATTCCTTTGTCAGCCATATCAATAAAATTTGGGTCTAAACCGGCTTCGGAAAGTCTTTCGTGACGGATTATTCTGCTCAGATTTTTCTCAATTTTTGCAATGAAAGCAATCCCTCCACCTCCGCGTGTGTATATTGTTATCTTGCTCCTTGTGGTGATATCTTCGGGTATAAAGAAGTAACCGTCAATTACTCTGTTTAATAGCTGATTTCGAAGTTCTGAAAGAGAACTGTTTGTCAATAAATATTTTGTTGTGTCAATGCTAAATAATTTATGACCAATATTTCTGCCGCTATTGTCAATAATTGCAATTTTTTTCTCGGATTCTCCCATACTGAGCATTGTTACTATTATTGGAATTGCAATTAAAGCCAATAAAATCAAAGGACCCAATATTGTGCTGATAATAAAACCTTTTGATTTGACCTTCGTAGTATATTCGTGTCTGATGATTGTCCATATTTTTGCAGTTGAAGTTTTCCTGTTCATTGGTTTAGCTCCTGTTTGGTAACTGTATCAATAAAAATTTCATTCAAGCTCGGCTCGCTTAATTCAAATTTATATAATTGAACTGATTGAATAGCCTTTTGCAAAAAATCATTCACAAAAAATTGACCGTCAGTAAATCTAAATTCAATTCTATTCTTTGTTCTGTTTATAAATTTTAAGTTACTAAAATCATTAATAAAAGAATCATCACCTTCGAATTCAATTATAATCAGATCCCTTCCATAATTACTTTTCACCTCTCTGATGCTACCATCGAGGACAATAGAACCTTTGTTAATCAGACATATATCGTCACAGAGTTGTTCGGCTTGTTCCATAATATGGGTAGAAAGGACAATGGTTTTGCCCATATCCTTTAAATCGAGAATAATTTTTTTCAGAATCTCTGTGTTAATTGGGTCAAATCCCGAAAAAGGTTCATCGAAAATTAGAATGTCAGGTTCGTGAAGTACAGTACTTATAAATTGCACTTTTTGCTGCATTCCTTTGGAAAGTTCCTGAATTTTTTTGTTTTCCCAACTTCCCGCATCAAGTTTGTTGAGCCATTCTCTGGCCTTTTTCTTGGCATCAAAGGAATTCATTCCTTTCAACTGGGCAAAATAAACCAGTTGCTCAATAACTTTGAGTTTTTTGTAAAGCCCTCTTTCTTCGGGAAGATAACCTATGATATTTTGGTGAATCGGTCCGGCAGGTTCATCGAAAATATAAATATTTCCTTCGTCGGGAATAAGAATGTTTGTAATCATTCTGATGGTTGTTGTTTTGCCAGCCCCATTCGGTCCGAGCAAACCATAAACTTTACCTTTTTCAACAGAAAAGCTTACATTTTTGACAGCATTATATTCACCAAAGCTTTTCTTGATTCCTTCGATTCTCAATGCAAACATTATCTTGTTCGTCTCCTAAAAACTTTATAAAAGATAAATACGGTTAATCTTTGATTTTGTTTCTAAAATTTAATTAATGTAAAATGAATAGAAAAGTATGTTTGATTACCGGAGCAACTGCGGGCATTGGAAAAGAAGCCTCAGTAATTGTTGCAAAACATAATTTCAAGTTGGTTTTTACTGCCCGCAATTTGCATAAGGCGGAAGAAACAAAAAAATATATTTATGAAAATAGCGGAAATAATTACATAGATTATTTTTATTGCGATTTGGCATCATTAGAATCCGTCAAATTTTTTTGTTCGGAATTCAAAAAGAAATATGATAAAATGGATGTATTGATTAATAATGCCGGAACCTGGGAATCGAAGCTAAATTTTACAGGAGACGGCTTTGAAAGGACTTTTGGAGTTAACCACCTTGCACATTTTTATTTAACTCATTTGCTTTTGGATTTATTGGCAAAAAGTGATTCTGCAAGGATAATAAACGTTGCTTCAGCTGCTCATAAGTATGCAAGATTTGATTTCAATGACCCTGACTCATCAAAAAAATTCAATTTTCTGAAGGTTTATGCAAATTCAAAGCTTGGAAATATTTGGTTTACTAATGTTTTGGCTAAGAAATTAAAAGCTACAAAAATTATTGTTAATAGTCTGATGCCAGGTGTCATTATATCTGAATTGTTAAGAAGTTTACCTTTTCCAATCAAGGAAATGACAAAACTAATTTCCAAACCAACTATTTATGGTGCAGAAACAATTGCCCGACTTGCTGTCTCGGACGAGTTTCAAGGCATTACCGGAAAATACTTTGATGAATTCAAAATAGGGAGATTGTCAAAAGAAGCAGCAAACTTTGATAAAGCACTAAAATTCTGGGACCTGAGTGAGGAAATGATTAAATCAAAATTCCCTGAATTTCACTCAGCTGATTTTTTTAATATTTTGCATCAATAAACGTGTTACAAATTCATTTAAAATCAATAGGGATTTATTATGGTAAGATTCACAATTGTTATTTTTGGTTTAATTATGCTCATTAATCATACCGCAGCAATATCAAAGGAAAAGACCAAAGAAAAAAAATTTTTTCCATACACAACTTATACAGAAACACTGCAAAATGGTTTGAAGGTCATTTTAATACCAATGCCAAGCGATGGATTGGTTTCGTATTATAGTATTGTTAGGACAGGTAGCCGTGATGAGTATGAGCCGGGTCATACCGGGTTTGCTCATTTCTTTGAGCATATGATGTTCAGAGGCACAAAAAAATATCCCGGCAACGTTTATGATAAACTTGTCATATCAATGGGTGCAGATGCAAATGCCTATACAACTGATGATTATACTTGTTATCACCTAAGCATAACCAAAGATAATTTAGAAAAGGTTATGGAATTAGAAAGCGACCGATTCCAGAATTTGTTTTATGAAGAGTCTGCTTTCAAGACTGAGTCTGGGGCAGTTTACGGGGAATACAGGAAAGGAAAAACTTCGCCTTTCTTCTGGATTTGGGAAAAACTTCTTTCCTCGGCTTTTACAAAGCATACTTATAAACATACTACAATCGGATTTGAGGAAGATATCAAAGCAATGCCGACAATGTATGATTATAGCATCAGCTTTTTCAATCGTTACTATAGACCAGAAAATGTAATTTTACTCATTGTTGGCGATATTACTCCGAAGGAAATAATGCCAATGATAAAGAGTTATTATGGCGGATGGAAAAAAGGTTACATCCCTCCAAAAGTTGAACAAGAACCAAAACAGGTATCCGAAATTGTTTCGGAAGTTATTTATCCTGGTAAATCTTTGCCAATTTTGAGTGTAGCATACAAGGGAAGCCCGTATGACCCTTCGGACAAAGATGTATTATCAGCTTTCCTGCTTGGAGACTTAGCTTTCGGCGAAAACAGTGCTTTATATAAAAAGCTTTATATTAACGAGCAAAAAGTTCAATACCTTGAACCCCAATTTGAGCGAAACCGTGATCCATTTCTCTGGATTGTTTGGGCAATGGTTAATGATGAAAAAGATCTGGATTATGTGAAAAGTCAGATTCTTTCAACTGCCGAATTTTATAAAAACAACCTTGTTTCAAAAACCGAACTTGAGAATTTAAAGAAAAGATTGAAATATATGTATTTAATGAATTTGGATACACCAGCAAAAGTTGCCGGAATCATGGCAAATGAAATTGCAATTAGCACTACAGTCGAATCCGTTGATAAATCCTTTGCAACAATTGAAAAAATAACACCAGAAGATATTCAAAATGCAGCAAAAAAATACTTTACAACCGAGCAGAGAACTATAGTAACTTTGAAAGGAAAAATGTAGTATGAAAACGAAATTGTTTATTTTTATTTACTTGTTCATATTCTTATCACAATTAATTATGGCAAATAAAGTTGAGAAAGTATTATTCCCTGTTAAAGATGACCCAACTGTTTCGTTCAGAGTATGGTTCAAGGTTGGTTCTCAGAACGATCCTGAAGGCAAGGAAGGATTGGCATACATAACTGCCAAGATGATAACAGAAGCTTCAACCAGAAATAACTCCTATGAAAAAATCCTTGAAAAACTTTATCCAATTGCTTCATCCTACAGCGAAAAAGTTGATAAGGAAATGACTGTTATCTATGGAAGGACACATAAAGACAATCTTGATGAATTTTATAAATTATTCGTTGAAGCAATCCTGTCCCCTGCTTTCAACGAGGATGATTTCAAGCGTATTAAAACAAATGCCATTAATTACATTCAAAATGATTTACGATATTCAAATGACGAAGAATTGGGCAAGGCAGCTCTTTATGGCTTTGTTTTCGAAGGAACTCCATACTCACATTTGACCAATGGCACAATTGAAAGCCTAAATAATATGACACTTGATGATGTTCGAGGCTTTTACGAAAGATACTATAACAGATTTAATTTTGTGATTGGCTTGGGTGGCGGCTATGATGAAAAACTTGTTGACAGACTCGAAAAAGATTTATCTGCCCTTGGCGATCTTCGCTCACAATCACCTGCCAAACCAAATGTTCAGCCAATTCAGGGCTATAATTTTTTGATGATAGAAAAAGATGCCGATGCAACTGCCATTAGTTTTGGTTTTCCTGTAAACATACTCAGAAATGATGAGGATTTTGTAGCTCTTTGGGTTTTTAATTCTTGGTTTGGTGAGCATAGGAATCAATCAAGTCATCTTTATCAAGTAATCAGAGAAAAAAGAGGATTAAACTACGGCGATTATTCCTACATAGAAACATTCCTAAATGGTGGTCAAAGAAATATGCCTGAGCCAAACAACCCAAGGAGACAGCAAATCTTCGAAGTATGGATTCGTCCTGTCCAGAATCAGCACAGGCATTTTGCACTTCGCGCAGCATTGAGAGAGTTGAAAAAAGTTGTGGACAATGGTATGACAAACGAGGATTTTGAGCTTACCAAAAAATTCCTTTATTCATATTGCCTTAATTATGCTCAAACTACAATGGACAAACTCGGTTATCAGATTGACAGCAAATTCTACGGCGTAAATGATCAGGGTAATTATATTCATTATTTTAGAAATAAACTCAATTTACTAAAATTGGAAGATGTTAACCGTGCAATCAAAAAATACATACAATATGACAATATTAAATTTGCTATTGTTACAAAAAACGCTGAGGAGTTCAAAGAAGAACTTGTAAACAACGTACCCAGTCCAATCACTTACACTTCTGAAGTTGATGAATCAGTTCTGAAGGAAGACTCAGAAATACAAGTTTTTCCATTGAATATTGATAGAGAAAAAATCAAAATAGTGAAGGTTGACGAAATGTTCCAGAAATAAAATTTCATTATGGTTTTTAAAGAAATAAAGAAAAATATCGAGGAGACAGTCAGTCATATTCGCAAAAACACTGACTTCACTCCCGATATAGGAATAATTCTTGGAACAGGTCTTGGCGATATTGCCAACCAGATTGAAAATCCTTTAATCTTTAGTTATGAGGCTCTTCCTCACTTTCCATTGTCCACTGTTGAGTTCCATAAAGGCAGATTAATTTTTGGAACTCTGAACAAAAGGAAAATAGTAACAATGCAGGGCAGAATGCACTACTACGAAGGCTATTCTATGCTCGATATTACTTATCCTGTCAGAGTGATGAAGTTTCTGGGTATCAAACAACTTATAATTTCGAATGCTTCGGGAACATTCAATCCGGAAATCAGAAAAGGGGATATTGTATTAATACAAGATCATATTAATCTTTTGGGACATAACCCGCTGATAGGCTATACAGAAGAAATCTTTGGTCCACGTTTTGTAGATATGAGCGAGCCTTATTCCAGACGATTAATTGATTTAGCAAAAAAAATCGGCACAGAACTAAACTTGCAGCTAAAGGATGTGGTTTATGCTGCAATGACCGGACCAAGCCTTGAAACAAGGGCAGAATACAAATTTTTGAGAACTGTTGGGGCTGATATTGTTGGAATGAGCACAGTCCCCGAAACAATAGTTGCCCGTCAGATGGGTTTGGAAGTGCTTGGTTTGTCAATTGTAACTGATGAGTGCTATCCCGAAACACTTCAACCGATTGATATTGATGACATTTTGAAAACCGCAGCCAATTCAGAACCGATATTAACCAGGTTGATTCTCGAGATAATACCTTATTTTTAACAATAATTTTTCTAATGACTTGTTTTTAATAATTAAATCTACTCAGCAAATAAAGGTAATATGATAAAGTATTTATCAAGACTGATTTTATTAAGTTTATTTCTTATATATTCTTGCTCTCAGGAAGAAAGAATAATTGACCAAAGCAATCCTAACTGGAAAACGCTGATTGCAACTTCCGGTGTCAACAATTCAATAAAATTAGTTGAGCAACCAACTGGAAAAATTCTTAAGGAAGATATCTTTTTTGAAGCCAACGGCGAGTTTTTGAGTGGAGTTGCAAAAAAAATGACTGAATTTCAGAAAAAGATATTTTTATTCCTTCCCGATGAATACAAAATCGAAATAGTTGATAAGGACAGCTTCAAAAAACTTTCGACCCTTGACTTTAGTCCTGAAAGAAAATTGCCGGCAGGAATCTGTTTTGCAAATGCAACAACGGCATACATCACATTTGGTAATGATTCTACTGTTGATGTTCTCGATTTGACTAATTTTCGAGTGGCACGAACAATCAAAGTTGGCAAAGAACCAGTTTCTATTGTGAATTCAGGTAATCAGATTTTCGTTGCCAACAAATTGGATAACACAGTTTCTGTGATTGATTCCCGGACAAACGAGGTTAATCATACTATCAATGTGCCTCAGGTTCCACTTTTTCTTGATGTTTCCCCTGATGGTGCAAGGGTGGTTCTTATTTCTGCTGGCACTGGCAAATATGATGCTGCTGAAACAAAATCTCCTGCAATCATCTCGATTATTGATGTTGCTACAAAACAAATTCTCAAGTCAAGAGAATTAGGCAGAACTGGAATAAACGCTATCGAGCAAATTCCTTATGCTCTTGCTTCTACTATTGGAAATTCGGGGTTTGTTGCCACCCAGGAATATTTAATTCGTATTAACACACTAAATGGCGATGAAATAACAAATATGGGGAAAGGAAATCACAAAGCCCTTGCTTATAATTACAAGCGGGATGAACTGATTATCATCAGAGTGGCTTCAAAAGGAATCGAAGGCGTAACAGTCAATTCACTCACGGCTAAACAAATTCAGAAATTATTCATTCCTGAAAATTTTATATCTCTTATTCCATATCAATAAAGAATAACTAAAGTCCAAGCTTTAAATATTTGATTTTTTAGTTTTTACTGCCTGTTTGGTTTTTCAGAAAGAATCTCAAATTTTTTTTATTTTCTAATGTTTCATTCAAAATTTTACTAAAAATTTATAAAAATCAGAACAAAACTTGATTTTGTTAAATTTTATTAAATTTAACAAAACAAATGAATATATTCATTAAATTAGAAACATAAAAATAATGAGATGTTATTTTTAGTCTTTAATATGTACATATTGTAGAGATATTATGAAACTTGCAATACTAACAGGCGGTGGAGATTCACCGGGGATGAATGCTTTTATTAGAGCCATCGTCAGAAGTGCATTGAATATAAAACCTTCGAGTTCCGTATGGGGGGTTGTTGACGGTTGGAGAGGACTGATTGACGGTAATTTCCGTAAACTATCAAAAAAAGATACAGCTGGAATAGTACATCAGGGCGGTACAATATTGGGAACACTAAGAGTTCCAGAGCTTAAGGACGACAAAGATATGCAGGACGGAATTGCAATGAACCTCCATGACAATTTCTTCGATTATTTGTTTATTATTGGGGGCAACGGCTCGCTTGCAGCTGCAAACGTAATAGATAGCATAATTAAAAAGAAAGGATTAAGAACAAAAATCTTGTTTGCACCTGGTTCGATTGATAATGATGTTTGTAATAATTTTGGTTTTTCTATTGGTTTTTACAGTGCCATTGATAAAAGCCTTGAGATGCTTGAATGGATAAGGGACACCGCAAGCTCACACCGTAGAGTGTATATAATTGAATCAATGGGGAGAGATTCAGGATATTTAGCTTTTTTTGCAGGTATTGCAACCGGAGCTGAATATATAATCCGACCAGGCGAAAATGTTGATTTTGATAAGCTTGTTAATATGATTGCAGAAAGAGAACGGGACACCCGCATTATTGTTGCAGAAGGTTATGAAAAAAGTGGCGAAGAAGTAAGAGATATACTGGAAGATTTATTTAACAAAAGGAATATCAAGCATGAAATCCGTCAGGTTGATATGGGATATTTTCAAAGAGGTGGCAAAGCGGCTGTTAAAGATATACTTCAGGCAAGTTGGTTAGGCTATTATATGGTAAAAGATGCTTTCAATAGTTGTGGCAGTGGATTTTATTCTTGTTTTTATGTCGGCAGCAAACCATTTGTAATCCCACTTGAGAAAGCAGTTAACGATGAAAATGTTAATACTATTGAAATACCTCAAGAAATAATTGATTTTGCATTAGCTTTAAGATAAAAATTTTGGGCTTTTTATGAGAAAAATAAGAATAAAAAAATCAACTTTTATAATTATGATATTGATTGTTTTTGCTTTTGGTGTCATCTGGAAGGCATCACTTTTAGCTTTTGATGTTGCAAGAGCAGAAAATCTCTACATCAACCAATGTGCAAATTGTCATCGAAAAGATGGTTCAGGAGTCAAAAGAGTTTATCCGCCTCTCAAAAATGCTGATTATGTCAGAGATGGAAACAAGATTGAATTGCTCCGTGGTATGTTATTTGGGCGTTCCGGTAGAATTGTGGTTAATGGTTATACTTACAACGGAGTTATGACGACTGAAATAGACAATAGTCTCTCTGACGAAGATATAGCACTTATTTTGAACTATGTATTTATTAAATTGAATAATATAACAGATAGAATCGTTACAGAAAAAGATGTTAAAGAAGCAAGAAAGCAGGGGAAACTTCCGCCTCACAAATAAAAAAACTATAATTTTTATAGCTTCTTTACTTGTTTTTTCCGGCGAATATTCTCTCGATGCAACCCCTGAATTTGCAATGTTGACAGGCAATAGGTGTTCCTCCTGCCACAATAATTTTCAGGGAGGCGGAATGCGAAAAGAATTTGGATGGAATTTCGGACGGGATTTTACTGCTTTGAATCCTTCCGAAGCCGGTTTAGAAGGTCTTTACAATTTATTTGACAAAAAGAAATATTCTATATTTGATAGATACCTTGCTCTCGGCACTGATTTCCGATACCAAACAACAAGAAGCCACAAATACGAAGATGCCAGAAGGAAATATTATCCGATGCAAGCTTCAGTGTATTTAAATTCATCTCCATTCGATTGGCTGAGTTTTGAGGGGCAGTATAATTTTGGTAAATTAGTTTTTCCGGGACAGCAGGAGTGGGCGGCATCGGTATATTTTCATCCATTCGATGAAGGACCGATTGTTCGTATAGGGAATTTTCAGCCTTCGGTTGGATTGCGTGATTGCGATATGACTATGCTTGACAGAAGGATCCCCACACCGGACGGTTCTCAGACGATAATTCCTCCCGATTATGCCGAAATCGGTGCTGAATTAATTTTTGAAAATCCAAAATGGTTGTCACTTTTTGCGGGAATATTCGATTCTAAAAATCTATGGGCAAATTCTTTTTTTGGCAGAGAGTCCAAAGTTGTATCAATTCTGCATAATCCAACTTTAACTTTCAAATTTGTTATTTATCCCCACTGGATTAATGATTATCCATCATCATTTTTAGGCAGTTCAATTCTAATAAATGGCAATTTTATTTTCTTGCATTCTTTCCTCGGTTTTTCGGTAATGGATGATTTAATTTTCACTTTTCGTTTTTCATTGTTAAACAAACCATACGAAAGATTTTCTTATTCATTAATACAATCATTGACTTATATGCTTTATAAGGGTATTATTCTTGGAATAAGAGGTGAATACGGGACAGCAGACATTATAACACTTGAAAAGATTATCATCCCAGTTAATACTTACCAATTTGTGGCAAATGCAAAGATTTTGCTTATACCATATTTGGAATTCATTCCGGAGTATCGTTTTGTTTCAAGCGAGGAATACAAATCATTCCGCTGGACACTTCAACTTCATTTCTATTATTGATTTAGAGAATACTACAAGTAAAATAAAAATGATTATAAACGTGTTAATTGCTGAAATTTAATATATTTAGAAAAATGAGCAAATCAGAATTAGTAGAAGAAATCCTGAAATTATTCAGGCGAGAGGACAAACCTCTTCAACTCAACCAAATCTCAAAGCAATTAGGAATTAAATCCGATACGAACAGATATCAAATCCTGAAACTTGCACTGACTGAGTTATGTCGTCAGGATATTTTGAATAAGTCAAATCGGAGAAGATATTCATTAAATAATGCTTTTGGTATAAATACTTATCAGGGAATAATAGAAATCAAAGATGACAGGGGTATTGTAATTCTCTTGGAAGGTCTTGATATAAATGGTAACGAAAAGAAAGACAAGAAAAAAAGTAAAAGTCAGAAAATTTATATTAAAAGAAAAGATCTATTTACTGCACTCGATGGAGACACCGTTTTAGTCAGAATTTTTGCTAAAAGGGACAATAAGAAGCAATTTGGGGAAGTATCAGAAATTATAAAACGTAAGGATAGGAAAATAACCGGAACAATTGAGTTTGATGGCACTTTTTATTTTCTTATTCCTGATGAAGATATCTACTATGTTGATTTTCTTGTCCCGCCTACTATGCTCAATGGAGCAAAAAATGGAGATAAAGTGGCTGCAAAATTTTTAAAATGGGAAAACCCACAAAAAAGCCCATTAGCTCAAATTACTGAAATACTGGGTCAGGCAGGCGACCCAAAGACTGAGTATTTATCCATCTTGAAGGAATTTTCTTTGCCTGAAAGTTTCTCCGATAAAGCATTAAGCGAAGCTCGTGATATTTGCAATCAATTCGAAAAGCAGAAAAAACAACAGGAATTAATCAGATTTGATGATTTGTCGGGTACCTGGAATGATATTATAAACAAAAGAATAGATTTAAGAGATAAACTGATTATTACTATTGATCCTGCGGATGCCAAAGACTTTGACGATGCTCTTTCTCTTGATTTCCTGGATAACGGAAATTACTTACTCGGGGTTCATATTGCGGACGTCAGTCATTTTATTCAACCCGATTCAGAACTCGACAAAGAGGCTTTCAAAAGAGGAAATAGCTGTTATCTTGTGGACAGAGTAGTCCCAATGCTTCCTGAAGAAATATCCGGCGATATTTGTTCTCTTCGTCCAAACAAAATCAGGTTTACTTTCTCCATTTTTATGGAAATTTCTTCAACAGGAACGTTAAAAAATTATTTTTTTTCAGAATCAATAATTAAAAGCAAGCATAGATTATCCTACGACGAAGTTCAGGAGATAATAAAAAAATATTATGAAAACAAACAATTGAATAAAAAAATAAATGAAACAACTTCTAAAAAAGCTGAGTTGAACAATCTTATTATAAAACTTCATAAGCTTGCTTCCATTCTCAGAAAAAGGAGGTTCAGCAAAGGAGGAATCAACTTTGATACAATTGAAGTCAAATTTGTCCTGGACGAAAACAATAAACCTGTTCAGGCTAAATTGAATGCCAGCAATGAATCCACTCAATTGGTTGAAGAGTGTATGCTTTTAGCCAATAAAACAGTTGCAGAGCACATAAAGGTATTATCCCGCCGAAATTCTTTAAAGTCGAAGCTACCTTTTTTATTCAGAATTCATGATGAACCGAATGAAGAAAAATTGAAATCAGTTTTTGATTTTATACGTCTTTTCATTCATAACGGTTCGCCCATGAATGGCAGTTCAAAAGCGATAAATGATTTTCTTCAAAAATTTGAAGGAACTCACGAAAAGCCAATTGTTCACCAAATGCTAATAAGGTCAATGCCAAAAGCTGAATATTCAAACATAAATATTGGTCACTATGGTCTTGGTTTTAGGGAATACAGCCATTTTACTTCTCCCATAAGGCGATATCCCGACTTAATCGTTCACCGTTTATTAAAAAGCTATATAAAGGGAGAATTTGACAGGCGAGGATTGCTCAAACTTGAAAGACATATTGAAGAAATCGCCGAGCAATGTTCTCTTACCGAAAAAAATGCTATGGAAGCTGAAAGAGCTTCTGTTAAAATTGCTCAATCAGTCCTTGCCTCTGAGTATGTAGGGAAAGAATTTTTGGGAACTATTTCAGGAGTTACTAATTTTGGTTTATTTGTTTTACTTGATAATCTCTTTGCTGAAGGATTGGTTCATATAAGAGACCTTTATGATGACTATTATGTGTTTGACGAGAAGAATTTCAGCCTGATTGGAAAAAGAAGGAATAAAACATTTCGATTCGGGGACAGAGTTAAAGTAAAAATTACGAAAGTAAATGTTGACAAAAGAAAAATTGACCTAATTATTTCCTAATTGTTGAAAAATTGTCAATTAGCAATTAATAAACGATTTATTACGTCTTTATTTCTGATTTTTAAAAAAGCAATTTATTAGTCGGTGTTTTAATGAGCGATAAAAAGAGTGGTGATAACAAAGATTTCAAAAAGATGAATCCCTTCGGAGATTTTAATCAATTTGGAAATAAGAACAGCAATGACCAGCAAATGAAATTCATGCGAAACATAGTTGTGTGGATTATTTTGTTTGCCGGTGTTGTTTCTATATATATGTTTATGCACGGTAACCAAAAACCTGAGTGGCCCGTAACATATACACAATATCTTGAATTCTTAAATGAAGAAAGGATAAAATCTGCCGTAATCACAAAATCCCAGTTGAATGATTTTGAATTTCATGGAGAACTGAAATCTGTTGTAAAAATGAATATTGAGGGGAGATATCGAGATGTCAGGTATTTTGTTACCAAGCTTGGAACAGTAGATTCAAAGACAGAAGAAGTCTGGCTCTCAAAAGGCATAACTTTTTCATACGAGGATGGAAGCAACCCGTGGTGGGGAGCTATTTTGTCTATATTGCCATGGATTTTACTGATTGGAGTTTATATTTTCTTTCTTCGCAGGATGCAAGGGGGAGGTAGCGGTAAAGGAGGAATTTTTTCGTTTGGTAAATCTCGGGCTAAAATGCTTACCGAAAATCAGATTAAAGTTACTTTCGAAGATGTAGCCGGTGCTGACGAGGCAAAATACGAATTACAAGAAATAATTGAATTTCTTAAAGATCCTGCAAAGTTCCAAAGATTGGGTGGCAAGATACCTCGGGGGGTTCTTCTTCTTGGTCCTCCTGGAACAGGCAAAACCTTACTTGCTCGAGCAATAGCTGGAGAGGCACAAGTGCCATTTTTCTCTATTTCCGGGGCTGACTTTGTGGAGATGTTTGTGGGTGTTGGTGCAAGTAGAGTTAGAGATCTGTTCGACCAAGCCAAAAAACATTCTCCTTGTATTGTTTTTATTGACGAAATTGACGCAGTTGGCAGACAAAGAGGTGCTGGACTTGGCGGTGGACATGATGAAAGGGAACAAACCTTGAATCAATTACTTGTTGAAATGGATGGTTTTGAGCAAAATAGCAGCACAATTATTATAGCAGCGACCAATAGACCTGATGTGCTTGACCCTGCTCTATTGCGTCCCGGAAGATTCGACAGGCAGGTTGTTGTTGACAGGCCTGACGTTAAAGGTCGCGAAGGAATCTTCAAAGTTCACACAAGAAAATTACCTTTGGGAGATGATGTTGACATAACTATTCTTGCCAAAGGTACACCCGGTCTCTCAGGAGCAGAAATTGCAAATATTGTCAACGAAGCCGCACTACTCGCCGCCCGAAGAAACAGCGACAAGGTTACAATGTATGATTTCGAAAATGCCAAAGACAAAGTTTTGATGGGAATTGAAAGAAAGAGCCTTGTTATTTCGGACAAAGAAAAGGAAATTACAGCTTATCACGAAATGGGGCATGCCTTAGTTGGTAGATATATACCCAATTCAGACCCCGTTCACAAGGTAACAATTATTCCACGTGGTAGAGCCTTGGGAGTAACTTCTTATCTTCCAAATGAAGATTTTCATTCTCTTTCCAAAGAATATATCCTCGGAAGAATCATAACCTTGATGGCTGGCAGAGCCGCAGAAAAACTTATTTTCAATCACCTTTCGACCGGTGCTTCGAATGATTTGGAAAGAGCAACAATGTTAGCACGTAAAATGGTGTGCGATTGGGGTATGAGTGATGTTCTTGGACCTGTTACTTTCGCCAATAAACATGAAGAAGTTTTTCTCGGCAGAGAAATAGCCCAACCAAGAGATCATAGTGAACAAACTGCTCAAATTATTGATTCTGAAGTTAGAAAGATTCTACTTGATTCCTACGACAAAGCTGAAAGTATATTAAAAAATCATATAGAATTATTGCACAAAACATCAAAGATTTTGCTCGAACGGGAAACATTAGAATCTGAAGAGCTTGATATGATTATTAATGGTGAAGAATTGCCACCTATAAACATCAAGAAACTTAATGCTCTTAGATCTATGAGAATAAAAGACGAACCTGAGCCTGCTCTTCAATCAGAACCCAATTTTACTGCTACAGATAAATAACTTTGTTGTATGGCTTTTTTTGGCTTGAAATATTAGTAATCAGTTGACCGAAAATCAATAAAAACAAAAAATGAACAAGATTATTCACTGATTATTAATGAGCTTTCAACCTCAAAATATTATCTACGATAATTCCCTTGTTATGATGTGATTTATTAGAAGTGCTTTTTGGGAATCCAAAAAAAAATAATTGATTTATATTATTCAAAATAATTAATTAATTTCTGTTTGTAACAAAAGACAAATTTTTTTGTTTTACTTTTTTTTGCTTATGAAAAAATTAATTATACTAATATTAATTATTTTATTACCAGTATCAGGGTTTGGTGAATACAAAAACACAAGGGTCAGACTTTTTTTAAAGACCAAATTGGGTGAGGAATTTAATGCTCTTGTTTTTGGAATTGACAAAGAAGCCACTGATTATTTAGACAAGAATTTAGGCGAGCAGGAATTATTTCCCGGTCACCCTCCTTCAGGACTGCACGCTGTTTTTGTTATTTATGACTCATTTCAGAAAGAAAATGTGTGGTCTTATCTCGATTTAAAATCATTTCCTGAACTTGACACAGGTTACAAATACTACCGTATGGATGTTCAATACCATGTTGGGGATAATCTGATTTTTGAGTGGAGACCTTTTGGTGATGAAATAAGAGAAGCCTGGATAACTGATATAATTACTGGAAATGTAGTAAAAATAAATATGAAGGATTCAACTTCAGCCTTTGTTGATAATCAATTCATAAAAAAATTTGACATTAAAGTTAAATATGAATCCAATACAAATGTTAGTCATTATTTGGATGACTCAAACCTTATTTATCCAAATCCTGCAACAGAT
>CALHRB010000165.1 GCA_938038165.1 Candidatus Kapaibacterium sp.
GTAGAAAGCCGGCGAAATTCGATCGTTGTAATATTTTACCTCGCTGTTTGCCTTTCCCTCTGAATTAATTAATTGACCTTTGTTTTCAATTAAAGTAAAATTAGCTGTTATCTCCACGAAATTGAAAACAAGTAAAAAAAACACGCAGCAAAAAAGTGCCTTTAACATAATTGACTCATAAATATTTTCTGAGATTATTAGTAAACAAATTAAGAAAATATTTGTTACATTTTTAACAAAAAAAAAGGAATTCCCAAATTTTGGAAATTCCTCGGATAAAACTTCAAGAGAAATTAAACGTGTACTTCAGTCAATTTAGATTTGAATGGTTTCTGGGTTGGTGTGGGAGAAATATCTTTGCCAAAGTTAAAAATATCAGGTTTATGAGCTTTCTGAACCTTCTCCTGAATTAGCATAAGAGCCTTTATCAGTGCTTCGGGTCTTGGCGGACAACCAGAGACATAAGCATCAACAGGGAGAAACTGATCAATACCTTGAACCACTGAATAACTACGAAACATACCACCAGTCGAGGCACAGACACCCATAGAAATAACCCATTTTGGGTCAGGCATCTGGTCGTAAATCTTGCGAACAACCCAGGACATTTTGTAAGTTACAGTTCCTGCAACAATAAGTAAATCTGATTGTCTGGGCGACATCCTGAATACTTCTGAACCAAATCTGGAAACATCAAACCTTGGCGAGGCAAAAGCCATCATTTCAATAGCACAGCAAGATATTCCGAGTGGCATAGGCCACAAAGAATTTTTTTGTGCCCATTTTATGACATTGTCCACCGTAGTAGTCAAAAAGCCATCTTTTTCTAATGCATTTATTGCCATTCTATTCCTCCTTTTCTTAATTCATAAAAATATCCGGCAAATAATATTGCTATGAATATGAACATAGCAATAATTGCCTCGGGACTTAGCATTTTAAACTGAACAGCCCAAGGGTAAAGAAAAACTACCTCGATATCAAACACAATAAAACTCATTGCAACAAGATAGAATTTAACCGAAAATCTGTCTCTTGCCGTTCTGAAAGGTTGCATCCCACTTTCGTAAGTTGATTGTTTTTCTTTTGTTGTTCTCCTTGCACCAAGCCACTCAGATAGAACTAAAAAGATAATCGCTATTCCGAATCCGAATATCAACATGAATATTAATGGCAAATACGCTTCGAGCATAGTTAGTTCCTAAACAATTTTCAATCGAAATAGCAAATTATCAAATATTCAATTATTTTCAAAGTAAATTAGTAATTAATTCATATCAAAATACGACTTAAATAGTCTTATATTGTTTTAATTTTTCTTTTTTCTTCACTTAAAAAAATTATGCTTGTTACTAACAATGCTGAGTAATTGGGGCAATCTTTATACTTGAAAAATCTCTTTTTTTTTTGACAATCATCAAATTTTTAGTTTTCAAAAAAGCAATGATAAATTTTTGCTTCAAAATTGAGTGAAATAATCATCTTAAAATTTAAGTTTTATTTGCAGATATTATTTGATTTCTTATTTTTGAGGTTCAGAAATAAATAGAAAGTAATTTGATGAAAAAAATTGCTCTTTTTGAACATGCAAATAAGCCCGAAGCAGTTCAATGTGCCGAACTTACCATAGAAAAATTAGTAAACCACGGAGCAGAATGCTTTGGTTCACCTGAATTTATCTCCAAAATAAAGCCAGAATTAAAAAAATATGTTAAGTCCACATCAATTGAAGAATTCGATAAATTTGCAGACGTAATGATTTCGTTTGGTGGCGATGGTACAATGCTTCACGCTGCACGGCTAATGCTTAAAAACGACCTGCCGATCTTGGGAGTTAATGTTGGCAAGCTTGGTTTTTTGGCAGAGTTTTCGATTGAAAAGCTTGATGAAGTTATTTTCAATCTTGTTGAAGGTAATTATCGTGTTGTTGATAGGGCAGTTTTAGAAACAGATTTTAATGGTGAAATAATTTACGCCCTTAACGATTTTGTTATCGAAAAAAGAGATTCTTCAAGAATGATAACGGTAAGAACTTACTCAAACAATCACCACATAGCTGATTACAGGGCTGATGGCTTAATTCTGACAACCCCTACAGGCTCAACTGCCTATTCACTCTCTGCAGGTGGACCTATTCTTGCTCCATCTACAAAGGTTTTCTGCCTAACCCCTATCTGCCCACATTCAATGAACCTTAGACCACTTGTAATACCCGACACTAACGACGTTAGTATAATGACTTATTCGCCAACAGGGGAATCCAATCTGGTTGCTGACGGTCAAATTATCAGGGTTTTACCAAATAATCATACTGTGGTTTTCAGACGTTCCGAGGCAGTTGTTAAACTAATCAAGCCACTAAAGTCAAGCTACTACGATTTGCTCAGGGAAAAACTCCTTTGGGCGGCGAATGCGGTTGATTTCAATCCTGAAATAAAAAACATTGATGATTTAAAATAATTTCTGAAAATTAAGAGAACAAAAAATGAATATGTTTGCATCAATAATTTGGAGCGTGTCGCCGGAAATTGTCCAAATAGGTCCGATTCATATCAGATGGTATGGTCTTTTGTTCGCACTTGGTTTTATTCTCGGCTACACCATTATGTCCTGGATTTTCAAAGTTGAAAACAAAAGTCCTAAAGCTTTGGAATCTTTAACAATTTATTTGGTTGTGGGAACCGTTATTGGCGCAAGGCTTGGTCATTGCCTTTTCTATGAACCTGATTATTATCTATCAAATCCTATTGAAATATTATATGTTTGGAAAGGAGGTCTCGCAAGTCACGGAGCAGGCATTGGCATCTTGCTTGCACTTTTTATTTTTCATTTAAAGTTCAAAGAAATAAAACTTTTATGGGTTTTCGACCGGGTTGTCATACCAGTTGCACTGGCAGCTTTCCTTGTCAGAATGGGAAATCTTTTCAATTCCGAAATCATTGGCAGACCTACGGATTTGCCCTGGGCATTTATTTTTACAAGTGTTGACAATATACCTCGCCATCCCTCACAACTCTATGAAGGTATTTCTTATTTATTAATATTTATATTATTATTTTCCATCTATAGAAAAAATAATACTAATCTCCCTGCTGGAAGATTAGCAGGAATTTTTTTGACTTTACTTTTTAGTGCAAGGTTTGTCATTGAGTTTTTCAAAGAAACACAGGCTGATTTCGAAAAGACACTACCTATTGATATGGGACAGATTTTAAGCATACCATTTGTTCTTTTAGGTATTTATTTCCTTTTCTATTCTTATAAAAAAGGTAAGATCTGATTTATTGAAATGAAGAAAAGCAAAGAAAACTAATTATTCAAGAAAATCCCGAAAGATATAGACTATCG
>CALHRB010000166.1 GCA_938038165.1 Candidatus Kapaibacterium sp.
TTTAATAATAAAAATATATATTTTTTTAATTTAGTTTCCGTTTTTTAACCTAATTATAATGAAGTCAATCTGGGAAATACCTTTTGTTGTTGTTGATGTTGAAACCACTGGCGGGAATCCAATAAATGAAAGGATAATAGATATTGGTTGCGTAACAACTGTTGGAGGAGAAATTGTCTCAAGTTATAACTCCTTAGTGAACCCACATCAATTCATCCCCCCTTTTATAAGCAAAATGACAGGTATATCCAACGAAATGGTTTTCAATGCTTCCGAAGCAGAAGAAGTATTCAATGAACTTAGAACATATTTTCAGCAGAATGATGCTGTTTTTGTGGCTCATAATGCACAATTTGATTGGGCTTTCGTTCTTAATACATTTTTAAGATGCAATATAGACCCACCGGAATTGAAGAGGCTTTGCACTCTCAAACTTTCAAGAAGACTCTTAAAGAAAAATTTGAAGAAAAATGTAGGCTCTCTGGCTAATTACTTCAATATCACTGTTAATGGCAGACACCGGGCTTTAGGAGATGCTCTTGCTACCGCCCAAATACTCATTGAGCTTCTTGATATCGCCGAAAAGGAGCATAATATTTCAACAGTTGATGAACTGCTAAAATTCCAAAACAAAAAAATTACAAACTTTAAAACCCCCCTTAATGTTTTTAAGCGATTGGAAAGTCAACTTCAAAATTTACCAAGTTCACCCGGTGTTTATTATTTTCTTGATAAATTTAAAAACATTCTTTATATAGGAAAAGCCAAATCGTTAAAAGATAGGGTCAATTCATACTTTAATAAAGAACCATACACTTCGAGAAAAATCTCGGAGATGCTTAAACTTTCTCATTTCATTCTCTGGGAAGAAACGGGCACAGAATTGATGGCTTTGATTAAAGAATCTGCAAAAATCAAGGAAATTAAACCTCCATATAATACTTTAGATAAAAGGGAAAGGTCATTTCCTTTTATTAAACTGACAATGGCTGATAAATTCCCTCGAATAGAACTGACTTTCGAGATCAAGGATGACTCTGCAGAGTATTTTGGTCCGTTCAGCAGTTCAGAATTTGTCAAACAGATTGTAGAATCAATCAATAAGCGTTATAAATTAATCAAATGTGATAATCCTGCATCCCCTGAAATTGATTATAGAACCTGCTTTTATTTCCAGATCCAGAGGTGTTATGCTCCCTGTTCGTCAATCATTACAAGAGAAGAATACCTTGAGGAAGTAAACAAAGTCAAATATTTTCTTGGGGGCTTCTCCGATGGAATTGTTAAACAATTAGAAAACAAAATGCTTGACTATTCTGAAAATCTTGACTTTGAAAAGGCAACTATTGTTAAAAATCAAATAACAGAATTAAAAAAACTATTTTTGAAAAAAAATCTATTCCCTGTCTCTGTTAATAATAGCAATATTATTATTATTCATAAATCAGATCATTTGCAGAAATTTGATTGTCTTTTTATTAAACACGGAAAGCTTGTTGAACAAATTAACTTCAACAATTCATACCAACAAAATGATACCATTCATAGTTTGATAAATCGGATTTATTTCAACGGACAGAACAATAAATTTAAACTGAACAGACAGGAATCCAACGAACTTAGAATAATTAACTCTTGGGTTTATCGCAATCAGTCAGATTGTGAGTTCATCTATATAGATGAGAATTCATCTGAATTTACTTTCAATCAATTCAAGGAAAAAGTTAGCCTCTTGTTAAAAACTACCGAGGAAAATACAGAACATTAAAAATTTATTCGTTAGATTTTGTAATTTGAATAATTGAAATTTTAACTGAATCTTGAACTTGTTCTATATTCTTGTCTTTAATTTGTTTTTGTGGTTTATTCAGATAAGAATTAACCAATTCCCTGGCAATAGGAGCGGCAATGGTTGCACCAAAACCGGCATTTTCGACCAAAACACACATTGCAATTTTAGGATTGTCCATGGGGGCAAAGCAAACAAACCAAGAGTGGTCATTGCCGTGAGGGTTTTGTGCTGTTCCTGTCTTGCCGCATATAGAAATATTTGGTAACATTGCATTTGTTGCAGTTCCTCCGGGGGTATTAACAACATCATACATTCCTTTGATTACAATTTCAAAAACTTTTGAATTGATGTTTAGTCTTTTAACATCATAATCAATGTTTTTCCAATTTTCAGTCAAATCTCGTCTTACAGCACGAACAATATGTGGCTGATATATGACTCCCCTGTTAGCAATAGCAGCGGTATAAATTGCCATTTGCAGGGGTGTTACCGAGATTTCACCTTGTCCAATGCCATAATTGACAATGCTGCCCTTTGGGTATTTACCTTTGCCGAACCTTCTGTCAAGCCATTCGATTGTTGGCATTATTCCTTTGCCTTCGGCGGGCAAATCAATTTTTGAAAGCTCCCCGAAGCCAAACATCTTACCATATTTACCGAGTTTTTCCAACCCGATTTTTAGGGCTAAATTATAAAAAAACACATTACAGGAAACCTGTATGGCTTTTGTTACATTAACTGAACCATGTGCTCCATGGCAGCCATAGGATCTGTTCCCATAAGTAAAAGAACCAGGACAATGTATTGTTGAATTTTCATTAATCAGACCCTCATTCAAACCTGCTATGGCAACAAGCATTTTCCAAGTCGAACCGGGCGGGTAAGCAGCTTGAAGTGCACGATTGAAAAGTGGTTTATCTTTATCAGATTCTAATTCACCATAGAAATTGCTTTTGGTATTTCCCGCAAATACCCTTAGATCATAATCAGGCTTACTAACAAGACATAAAACCTCACCATTTGAAGGATCTAATGCAACTATGGCTCCACGTTTGCCAATCATAATTTCTTCAGCTTTTTCTTGCAGATCCTTATCAATTGATAACCTGAGATCAAAACCATTATTAACGGGAATATCGCTTTTTCCTGAATTAAAATCAGATTTTCTTCCTAATCTATCCACAGCTACCCAGCGAACACCTTTTGTGCCTTTCAGGAAATTCTCATAAGTATATTCAATACCAGTTTGTCCTATAACATCACCCATTTTATAATAACTGTATCTTTCAAGCTGAGGAATACTTATTTCACGGGTGTAACCGAGGATATGGGACATATTACCATTAAATTCGTATAGTCTTTTGGTTTCTATTGATATGTCAACTCCCTGAAGAATATCGCTTAGTTCTTCAATCAAAGCAATTTTGTTGGATTCGACATCCCTTGCAATTTTAATCTGGTCAAATTGGGAATATCGTTTATTTTTTTGGAGTATTTTGATAAGTGTAGTTGTATCCATATCCAAGCAATATGCGAGCAATGGTAAATTTGCTTCTTTAAATTCATTTGGAGTGATTCTGACAGTGTAGGATGGTTCCCCATGAACTAATAAGTTGTTGTCCCTATCGTAAATATTACCTCTGAATGGTTCAACAACTTCCTGCTTTAAACTTTGTGTTTCTGTAACAGATCTATATTTTCCACCCTTGATCAGTTGCAAATAACCAAGTCTGACTATGAAAATTGAAAAAATCAATAATGTCAGACTAAAAAAAATATTTTGCCTTATTTTGGAGGCATAATCACCCTTTGTTTTATCCAGGTTATTTATCATTTGTCAGTTTAATTTGCTTATCTTTTCGATAATAATTTACAAAATTTTCAGCAAATGCAATTGCAATTACAGAAGTAAAGATACCATCTCTATACATGAATTGAGCACTTGTAAAATTGGATATAATCATTAAAACCATGAGCAAAAAACAACTTATGTAAAGCGTTTTTGTAAATTTATCTTTGGTTTTCCGGGCTAATTTCTCTAATCTGAACAAATAATATAAATAAAAATAGAAAATTAGTATAGATGCAGGAATCCCAAATCTGAACAAAAACCATAAATACCCGTTGTGTATGATATTAGTTTTTACTGTAGAAAGTCCAAAAGGATCAAAAAAACTGATTTTCTTGCCCAATCCGTTCCCTGACAAAGGATAGTTACTAATTCCATCAAATACTTTTTCATATTCACTGAATCTTATCTGGACTGATTCATCTTTCTGACCTTTTGTGGTTGATGATAATCGCTTCTCGGCAACTTTTAACAGAACAAAAGTGTTGTCTTTGAAAACTGAATAAACTATTCCAAATATTACTGTTAAAATTATTAATGTTGCAGTAATTACTTGTATTCTGGATCTCTTATCTATATAAAACATCATAATTAAAACAACTGCCATCAATATTACCCAGAATGTCCTTGAAAATGAAACCAACAAGGCACCAAATGATAAAACCGTAAAAAATAGTAGCAGAGCTTTAAGAAACGGTTTTTTGGTGAATAATGTAAATATAATACCGAAAATTGTCGCAGCCGTAAATAATGTCTGGTTAATTCTCAAAGAACGCTCAAGTTCGAATGCATAGACTGCCATGCTTATTGCTCTTTGGTTATATGCATAAAATTGATTGAATACGCAAAAGAGAACAGAAATTGAAAAGCAACTCAAAAAAATTATGATATTCTTTTTTTCTCTGATATGATATCTTATTGGAAAAATATAAAGTATCATAGCATAAGAGCCAAACTCCCGGAACCAGTCAAGGAAAGGGACTTCGTTTATTACAGCAATTAAAGCATTTAAAGGAGCAAATAAAAAAAATATTAACAAGGCTTTGTCTGCCGAATTTCTGAATAGTCGCTCTTTCTTAAATCCAATTGTCCAGATTAACCAGAAAAAAAGACCACCAAGAAGAAAAATTCCTGCAATCACATCAAAGGCTGAAACGCCAGGTTTAGTTTCAACGAAGTATGTTCCTGTGAAAACTGCCACAAAGTACAACCAAAACTTTGGATATTTTATGAAAGCATAAATTAATCCCGTTCCAAATATGGCTGATAAAACATATAGTCCATAATCCTGATCAATACCTAACCAAATTGAAACTGAAGCGATTATTAGAAAAATAAAAACTGATGAGATAGTAAATTTACCTAGAAAATGTTTGAGCTCTATTTTCAAAATACCGTTCAAATCGAATTTCTAATTATTGGAATTAATATCCCTTACTTGCTTACTAAAACTTTTGTATGAATTGAAAACCAAAGTGAAAATAATTGATAATAATAATAAACCAACCGCCGCACCCAGGATTATCAGAGATCTTTTTGGTTTTATTTTTTTATCAGGTGGGATTGCTTTATCTACAATAAAAAGCGATTGAGTCTGGCGAATCTCATTTAATCTTGCTTCTTCGAGCATTGGAATCAGAAATGCCTTAACTTTGTTCAATGTTTCAAATTCTGAATAAAGCCTCATAAATTCAATTCCAACTTCTGCCGCTTTATTCAGAGCAAAATTTCCACCAAAACCCGGTTCGTTTTGTGCATTTGATAGTTGTGTTTTAAGCTGGTTTATTACTCCTGATTGCATTACTGTGTAAGGATCATTTTTGCCATATTTATTTGTCAATAAGTCCAGAATTATTTCTTGTTTCATCAATTCTGCCTTAAGATCAATCAAAGCAGTGGATAGAGCTTTTGCCTGATCCTGAGGAGAGAAAATCAGCTTTGATTGGGAATATATTCTGATTGAATCAGAAACTCTCGAAATGTTGTCCTCGGTTGCTTTAATTCTTTTCTCAAGATATTCTTTATTTATTTTGGATTCCAAATTGAAAATATTCTGAGCTAATTCATTGGCAATCTGAACATAGTCGTTAGCCATCATAGCAGCAACATTTGGGTCTTTGTCGGTTATAGTTATTGTGTAATTACCTTCTTTTTCAGCTTCAATTTCGAGATTCTCTTCGAAAGCCTTCCTTACATCAACCATTCGACCTGACTCAATTTCATATCTCTCCATTAATTTGTATTTTTTTATTATACTATCTTTAACAGTTCTTGAATCAAGTATTACTAGCAAACTATAAGCTCCTTCACCTTTGCCACCTAATTTTGTTAATCCAATATCTTTAAGGGTTGAGGATAAATTATTCATCATACCTTCAAAACCGAGACTTGTGCTTTTTGGAGGAACAACATTTGCTGTTGCACTATACCAGTTTGGCATTAAAAATGCAATTATTGTTGCTGCTATTGTACCTATCAAAGTAAAAATTAGTATGAACCATTTATATCTGACGATGATTGCAGCAAGGAAGACTCCATCAGAAGTTTTCTCTATGCTTTCTTTTTCGTTATTTTTTGGAATAATTTGTTCGCTCATATTTCAATCCAGATATATTTTTATCTTTTAAATAATTAAGAATTACAAATTTAATACTTTTTAAATAGCACTTAACCAATATAAAATAAAAGTATTACTTTCAATCATTTATTAGATCTAAAGAATATAAATATCAAAAAAAAATAAGATTAAATTGAAATGTAAATAATTTTAGAATTGACTTAAAACTCTGATGTCATTTTCATAAAGCAAACGAATGTCGTCAATACCAGTTTTCAGCATAGTAACACGTTCAATTCCGAAACCGAAGGCATAACCAGTATATTCTTCGGGATCTATTCCGCCAGCCAAAAGAACATTTGGATGAACCATTCCACATCCTGCTATTTCGAGCCAGCCAGAATATTTACAAACGCGGCAACCTCTACCCTTGCAAAGGAAACAGCTGATATCAAGTTCAGCGCTTGGCTCGGTGAAGGGAAAAAAGGAAGGTCTGTATCTGAATTTTGAATCGTTCCCATACATTTTTTTTGCAAATGCGATTAATGTGCCTTTTAGTTCAGCAAAAGTTACTTTTTTATTGATATATAATCCTTCGATTTGATGGAATTCTGCAAGCGAGCGGGCGCTTATAGCCTCGTTTCTATAAACTCTGCCAGGCATAATGCACCTGATTGGTGGCTTTTGACTTTGCATAACTCTTATCTGAACAGGCGATGTATGAGTTCTTAGTAATAAATTCCCCTCTCCTTCAATAAAAAAAGTATCTTGCATATCTCTGGCTGGGTGATCGGGAGGAAAATTCAGAGCATCGAAATTATGATATGTATCCTCAATGTCCGGACCTTCTGCAATTTCAAAACCCATTGAAACAAAGATTTCTACCATTTTCGTCAAAGTCTGATTGATCGGGTGGAATGTCCCTTTAAAGTTTCTCCTGCCGGGCAAAGTAAGGTCTATATTGACTATGGTTTCTTGTGTTTTATCAAGCTTGGTTTTTAGATTTTGATACTCTGATTCAGCAAATTGTTTTAACTGATTTAACAATTTACCTGTTTCGGGTTTCAGTTCTTTCGGAACATCTTTTAATCTTTCGAACAAGGACTGGATTGTTCCTTTTTTTACTAAATGGGTTAATTTGAAAGTTTCAAGCTTATCGAGGCTGTCAACAAAGGATAATTCCCCTTTTATTGAAGCCTCAAGTTTTTTGATTTCTTCTTGCATCTTTGATTAAAAATGGAATGGAATTAGCCTTTAGCTTGTTCAACGATTAATTTGAAAACCTCAGGCTTATTCATTGCATAATAAGCTAATAATTTTCGATTAATCTCAATATTTTTTTCTTTGAGCA
>CALHRB010000167.1 GCA_938038165.1 Candidatus Kapaibacterium sp.
TTAAAAACCATCATTAATCCAAAAGGAATGACAACACAATAACCGATGATGAGCAAAATAGGTGACACATAAACAGCAAGAGGATTGTTCCATTTTCCCTGAGGTAAGGCAGGTTCTTCGGTTATACCAGTTGCCATAAGAATATAGCCAAGTATAATAATTCCAATACCAATACCCAGAACAATATAATTCTGTCTTGTTAAGGGGAATTGCCAGTTGACTTTATCTTTACCGCTTTTTTTCTTAGTTTTTAGTTTATCAACTTTAGCTTTTTCAACCTGTTTTGCCATATTTTTCCTTTTATTTAAAAATTAAGATTACAAATTTAACTAATAATGGAAAAAAAGAAATTATTTTATAAAAAAAAAACAATAAGCTGAACGAAATTAGTAAATTTGTATTTTTTAAAATAATTACTTGAACTACCTATGTCCGAAGAACAAACAAATCAGGATAAAAAAAAGGGGAAATTGTATATTGTTTCTACGCCCATCGGGAATTTTGACGACATTACATTAAGAGCTTTAAAGGTTCTAAAAGCTTCTGACATTGTTATTTGCGAAGAGCCAAAAATTGGAGCAAGAATACTCCATAAATATAACCTAAAGCAAAAAATGGAGCTATTGAACGAGCAGAATGAATTCAAAAAAACAATCGAGCTTATCAAGATGCTCGAAGCAGGAACAAATTTAGCCCTGATTTCTGATTGCGGTACTCCTGTTTTTGCAGATCCTGGACTTATGCTTGTTCGTTCGGCATTAGCTAAACATATAGATATAGTTGTTGTCCCTGGTGCTACTTCGATTATGACAGCATTGGTTAGGAGCGGCTTTGATTTAAGCCAGTTCCTTTATGCAGGTTTTCTAAGTCGCGATAAACAAGAGAGAATACTCCAATTGAAAAGATTGAAAAATGAAGCAAAAACGGTTGTCCTGCTCGAAACACCTTACAGACTTATACCCTTGCTCGAAGCTGCAAGTCAGGTTATGCCCTTTCGTAAAGCTTACTTAGGCTGTAATCTGACTATGCCCTACGAAACACACCACTATGGCACCTTTTCTGAATTATATGAAAAAATGAAAAAGGAAAGATTCAAAGGTGAATTTGTTGTCTGTTTCGAAGGTGCCTCTCTCGAGGAGGTTGTCAAAGGCAAAGATGATGAATCGCAAATAAGTGAAAAATTACCTCAGGCAAAAAGACTAATTAAAAGGTCGGAAATGCAAGGGGCAGGAGATAGAAATAAAACCTACCAAAAAAGCAGAAGCTCAAAATTTCCCCCTAAATCAAGAGATAATAAAAAGCGTCCTTTAAAAAAGAAAATCGAAATAAAGAAAAAATAATTATTTTCACAATCTGAGTTTTATTGATTTGCAAAGGTCTGTTATGTCGTTGATATTTGAATCAAATATTGTTGATCTTATTAATGAAACAATTTTCCCCGGCAGACTTGAGATTGAAAATGGGAAGATAAAGTCAATCGAAGAGGTTGAGGGCAGTTTCGACAGCTTTATCCTTCCCGGCTTTATTGATTCTCACATTCACATCGAAAGCTCTATGCTTGTCCCATCGGAATTTGCAAAAATTGCCTCTGTCCACGGAACTGTGGCTACTGTTTCAGATCCACATGAGATAGCAAATGTTCTTGGTGTTTCGGGCGTTGAATTTATGATAAAAAATTCGAGCAAAGTTCCTTTCAAGTTCTATTTTGGAGCTCCTTCCTGTGTTCCTGCCACTTATTTTGAAACTTCCGGAGGTACTATTACTCCAACTGATGTCGAAAATTTATTTGATAAATTTCAATTGAAATACCTCAGCGAAATGATGAATTATCCAGGTGTCATCTTCGAAGATAATGAGGTTTTGCAAAAAATCAGCTTTGCAAAAAAAAGAGGACTTCCTATTGATGGTCATGCTCCAAACCTAAGAGGTAAGGATTTGGAAAAATATGTTCAGGCGGGTATAACAACTGACCACGAGACTACTGGACTCGACGAAGCTCTGGAAAAAATAAGTCTGGGAATGAAAATTCTGATCAGAGAAGGTTCCGCTGCAAAAGACTTCGAAAATCTACATTCCCTGTTATCAACTCATAACGATATGGTGATGTTTTGCAGTGACGATAAACACCCTGACGATTTGATCAAAGGTCATATTAATCTTATGGTCAAAAAAGCTGTCGAAAAAGGACACAATCTTTTCAAAGTTCTAAAATCTGCCAGTTTCAATCCTGTTCAGCACTATAATCTTGATGTAGGTTTATTAAGACAAGGAGATGATGCAGATTTTATTATTGTTAACAATCTAACTGAATTCCAGGTTCTTGATACATTTGTCAAAGGAATAAAAATAGCAGAAAATGGTCATACCCTCCTCTCTCCAGTAGAAATTGATTTAGTCAACAAATTTAATTGCAAAGAAAAATTCCCTTATAATTTCTTTCTAAAACCAACGGGGAGAAAACTGAAAGTAATCGAAATTATTGATGGTGAAATATTAACTAATCAGACATTTTCAAATGAATATGTCATTCATAGCAATTTAGTTTCGGATATTGCTCAGGATGTTCTGAAATGCACTGTTGTGAATAGATATTTTGATGCTAAGCCTGCAATTGGTTTTGTGAAAGGTTTTGGTTTAAAAAAAGGGGCAATCGCATCAAGTGTTGCTCACGACTCACATAATATAATAGCAGTGGGTGTTTCAGATAATGAAATATGTAAAGCCGTTAATAGTGTGATTAATCTTGGTGGAGGTTTGGTTGCAGTTAATGGAACGGATTTCTCTTTGTTGCCTTTGCCGGTTGCAGGACTTATGAGCGACGAAAATGCCTTCGATGTTGCAGAAAAGTATTCCCTGCTTCAGGAAAAAGTAAAATCTTTTGGATCAGATCTTAAATCACCATTTATGACCCTTTCTTTTTTGGCACTACTTGTTATTCCAAAATTAAAATTAAGCGACAAAGGACTTTTTGATGCAGAAACATTTTCTTTTACCGAGCCTTTTTCAGATTAATTTTGTTTTGAACATGAATTTTGCTAATTTAGAATAAGTTCCCTAACAAAAGTGGTGTGAAATGGCAATAGTAGCAGGTCTTTACGTGCCAGGCTCAAAATATGACAATACACTTCCATATACTTATATGGCAAAGGAATTCATTATTGAAGGCGAAGAGGACATCACCAATCATTATTTTGCTGACACTATCTGTGGTTTGATTGATTATCTCAACGAAAATTCAATTTCAGCCGATAGAGTGGAATTATTCGGTGTTTATAGAAATCAGGAAATTAATCTTGATAAAAAATATTGTATTGACGAAAAAGGAAATTGGCTTAAACGCCCTGATATCTGCCATTCACTCGAAGAACATTACAAACAAACTATGGAACTTCAATATAAAGGTCATCTGGAGCATTCTGATTGTGCCTTTACTGATAGAGAACGCGAAGGTATAGGCCCATTTTAATTTTTTTTAAACAGGAGTCCATGAATTATTTGTTTTTAATAATTTCAATTGTTTTCGCTCTAAATAATAATCTCTTTTCCCAAAACTGGTTTGAAGAAAATGTCCTTTTGGCAAAGGAAATCGGAAAGCCCACTGAATTTATCGGACAGGCCTTTGATGTAATTCATTATGATTTATTTTTGGACCTTACAAAAGCACCATCGCCCGAAGCAATCGGCATTTGCAAAATTAAGTTCAAATGGATAGAAACACCCGATACTAATAAATTCTATTTCCACCTTAGAGATTTAAAAGTTGACTCTGTCATTTATGATAACCAAAAAATTGAAACTACTTCGATTGGTGATAAAAGCTCAGCCACATTTCATTATGAGGTAATTCCACCTTATGGAAAGAAAGGGGACACAGCTCTCCTTACAATTTACTATAATGGAAGAATGACAACTGAACCGACGAGTCCCTATTGGGGCGGTGTTGGATCACGCGGATCAACACTTTTTGCCATGGGTGTAGGATTTTATAATAATTACGTTTCTGCAACTCAGCATTGGATGCCCTGCTACGATCATCCATCGGACAAAGCTACTTTTACAGGAAGATTTAAGGTTAAATCGGATAAAACTATTGCTTCTGTTGGGAACCTTATCAGGGCTCAAAATACTACTGATTCTGCCAAGATATTCGAATGGAAAACAGATTTTCCAGTAGCTACTTATTTGCTGACTTTTGCTGTGGATAATTATATTCATATAAGTATTCCGGGTTCAAATATTCCTATAGATATTTATACATTGAAAACTGACAGTATGGCTTCAGTAAAAAATTATCGCCTCGTCCCGAAAATGATTGATGCTTTTGAGCAAAGATTTGGGAAATACCCTTTCGAAAAAGCTGGTTATGTTAATACTCCAATCGGTGCTATGGAACATCAGACAATGATTTCCTATCCTGCATATCTTATTAGAACTACCGATTCCGTTAATATGGTTGCAGCGCACGAACTTGCACATCAATGGTTCGGAGATCTTCTTACTTGCAGGGATTTTCGTGATGCATGGCTTAATGAAAGTTTTGCAACTTATTGCGAATCGATATGGTATGAATACCTTTTTGGCTCAGATAAATATTTTGAGAATCAGAAATCGAAAGCTGAAAGATATTTGAAATCAATATCAAAGCAGGAAGGAATTTTTCCACTTTATGATTTTCCAAGAACTCCTCCATCTTCTAATTACCCCGAAACAATTTATCAGAAAGGTGCAGTTATTCTTGGGATGCTTAGACACCAACTGGGTGACTCGCTGTTTTTCGGTGCACTAAGACATTATCTTGACAAATTTGCTTATGCAACTGCAAGCACAGAGGATTTGAAGAAAGCTATTGAAGAATATACCGAAATAGAACTTGATTGGTTTTTCAATCAATGGGTTTATGGCAAAGGTTGGCCCATTTATGATTTCAAAATTAAAATACTGAAAGAAAATAATAACCTTTTTAAGCTATTTGTAACTGATTTAAAGCAAATCCAGAATTCATCTTATGGATTATATGATAATGTCCCGCTTGAATTCAGTTTTTGGATTCCAAGTGAACAGAAATATATTCATAAAGTTTTGAAAATCAAGAGAGACATTGATAGTTACACTATTGATTCTTTGCCCGAATTTCAGAGTTTTTCATTGAATCAAGGCAAGAATGTGGTTTCTCTTCTCGAGTTTAACTATGCCTTAACAGATCTGGTTGAGAAAGCAGAGAATAATAATAAATTACATATTTATCCTAATCCAGCTCATTCTGAGCTTTACATTGAATTTAATTTTGAAATAGAAAATTGCACTTTGATTTTATATAATACAATCGGTAAAGTAATATTAAAACATCATATAGGTCCGGACGAAGACTTATATAAAATTGATATTGGCGATTTAATCCCCGGTGTCTATTTCGTTAATATTAAAAATGGCTTTAAAAATCTTGTCAGAAAGATTATTGTTCAATAGTCCTTCGGCAATCTTCTCTGAAATGACTAACTTCGTTCGTTTAATCACTTTTAGTTTAAGGAAGAACAAAGAAAATTTGTTGATTCATCAGCTTTTTTGGCGGTAGGTTTATTTTAATTCTGGAAGAACTTTAATCCCAAATATTCTTTTAATCAGACAGGCTGACAATATACCAGTTTTCATCGAACTTTGATGTTACAAATGTGATTGTTTTCAGATAATCGAATTCAATATTTAGCTTAAATGAATTTTCACTCAAAGAATCCGATTGGAAATCAGTTATAGGTTTATTATTGATTATTCTGCGGATTCTTGAAAGCTCGTCATAAAGCTCAAGCTTCTCAAGTGCAAGATAAGGATAGCCCGACGGCCTAAGCATGAGCCTGATAGCTGCAGGAACATTATTACTATCGAGTTCAGATTTGAAAAGATAAACCGTCCCGATAGGGGATTTTTGATTTGCTTCAATCTGAGGCTTTGAAATTCTTTTTCCGCTAACAGTAAAAATTTCACAGCCATAAAGAAAAAGGAAACATAGTGATAATATATAAAGTCTTTTCATTGTAATCCAATAAATATTTTTGTCGAGGTAATTGTTTCTTCCAATGCTTGCCCAGCTTGAACAAATGGATGCTCAACCCCAAAAGTATGACCTGTTCTTCCAATAATTTTCAAATTTAAACCATTGTTGTTCTTGCAGGCTTCAGCAAGTTCATAAGCTTCGGATACTGGAACAGTAATGTCCTCACTTCCGTGAAGAATCAGAACAGGATTATTATAATTTCTCAAAGCATCCAAGAGTTTATCGTTATAATTATTATTTTCAATGTCTTCCAGATAACTTAAATTTATAGTCAGTTCCTGTCCTGTCCTGTTATTAGTAAAGCGAAGCAAACCATCATTACGCCACTGCTCTTTTTGTCTTTCGGTATATCTACCAAGCCTTGAAACCGAAGCCAAAAGAATTAAGCCGTCGGGTTTTATTTCTTCAGCGGAAAGAACAGCAACCGCTCCACCCAAAGAATGACCAACCAGAAACACTTGCCCGTTCCAAATGTCATCAAATGAAATATCCTCAACAAGTGTGCCATCCTTGAATCGAGTAAATACTTCGACTACATCCGAGATTTCTCGAGAAACGGTATTTAAAGCAAATTTTTCGGGATATGCCACCAGATCTGTATCTTCACTCATTCCATTCAGAGAAAAGTCGAACCTGATGACAATAGAATTACTTTGAGCAAGAGACTCCGAAAAATAAGGTAAAAAACCCCAATCCTTCCATCCTTTAAATCCGTGAAGAATAATAACCAAAGGAAGGTTCTTCTTTCCCCCGCTAAAAAGGATTTTTCCCTTTATTTCATCTTTATAATTATTATTAAAACTAAATCTTTTTTCAATTATATTCATTAAAATCCAAAATCAAACCTTATCGGTTTATATTATCGTCATTTTCGAATTGAACAATTACAAAATTATAAATAAAAATTACTGATTGTTCAACAAAAACTAATTTAAAGAATGTTCGTTAATAAAAATTTGTACCTTTGATATGTTGAAAAATTGACACTATGTTGAAGATTGCACAACTTTTGAAATTAGACGTTCCTTTGATATTAGCTTCGAAGTCCCCCAGAAGAAAAAAATTGCTTGAGCAACTTGGCTTAAGTTTTCAGGTTATCCCCTCAGATTTTGCAGAAGAAAATCATTCAATCAATTATTTACCAGAGGATTATGTTCAAAAACTGTCGCTCGAAAAGGCATTGGATGTTGCCCGTAAAATAAAAAATTCCTCGATTGTTATTGGAGCAGATACTATAGTGCTTCTAAATGGAAAAATAATCAACAAGCCCCTTGATGATAAAGATGCAAAAAAAATTCTTAAAAAACTTAGCAACAAAACCCATACAGTTCTTACAGGGTTATCGTTTGTAAAAGTTCCGGAGCAAAAATTTATTACTACCTATCAGAAAACATTGGTTTCCTTCAGAAAACTGGACGAGGATGAAATTGATGCATACATAAAAAGCGGTTCACCGCTGGACAAAGCTGGAGCATACGGCATTCAGGATGATTTTGGTGCACTTTTTGTAAGTCATATACAGGGTTGCTATTACAATATTGTCGGGCTTCCACTTGAGCTTTTCTATCAGACATTAAAAGAATTCATAAAATCGAATTATGGCAACAGAAAGCATTTATAGTTATATCATTTGGGCTTTGATTTCTTATCTGATAGGTACTTTCCCATCAGCTTTATTCATTATCCGTATGGTTAAGCGATCTGATATAAGATATGAAGGCAGCGGAAATATTGGTGCAATGAACAGCTATGAGGTTACGGGAAAGAAATGGGTTGGTATTTCAGTTTTTTTGCTTGATGCCTCCAAAGGTTTGCTTGCTCTTATTTTAGTTAAAGTTTTTTTTTCAAACTTATTGATTCCACTGACTCTTTCTGCCTTTTGTGTTGTGTTAGGACATAATTTTAATGTTTTCCTTAAATTCAAGGGGGGGCGAGGGCTTGCAACAGCAGTGGGTGCCTACTCTCTTATAAATCCAGAAATGATTTTCTTTTGGGCTTTAATGTGGCTTGTAGGGTATTATCTAATTAAGCGCAATGTTCACGTTGCTAATACTTTTGCTACTATATTTATGCCTTTGATGTTCTATTACACTCCCGAACAAATCACAAGTTTAATGAATTATACTGATGACGCAGATAAACTTAACACTGCTTTGTCAATGATACCATTAGTGTTGCTAATACTGATAAGACATATAAGCCCACTTGCAGAACTTCTCAAAGCAAGAATTGAGGAAGTAAACAAAAATGATTAAATTCTTCACTTGCTTCCCTTTAATTTCTCGGCAATTGAGAGCTGTTCTTTTGCAACTGATATTGAAGAATCTAATGCAAGAACAAGCCTGAAATCATTTATTGCATCATCGTATTCTTTAAGCTTCATGCTTGCTTTACCTCTGAAAACAAGCAGAACAATATTTCCATATTCAAATGACAATGCTTTGGTGTAGGTTTCTTTGGCAAGGTCATAGCGATTAAGAAATTCATATGCTCTTGCTTTGTTGATGTAAGCCTCGCCAAAATCCTTTTTCAATTTTATGGCTTCATCAAAGTCGTTTATAGCTTCTTCGAAGTTTCTGGAACTTAATTTTGTTAAGCCTCTGAAATAATAGCTATCAGGAAACTTTTGATTTAAATTAATAGCGATATTTAAATCTTTTAATGCTTTTTCATTATCACCGTTTCTATAATGTGACTTGCCTCTTAAGTAGTAACCATAAAAGAAATTAGGAGTGGTGCTGATATATTTGGTATAATCCTTTATTGCTTGAGAATAATTCCCTAATTCCAGATGACAATGACCACGATTAAGATAAATTTCTGCATCAAATGGGAACAAATCAATGAATTTGTTATATAAATCAATGGCTTTTTCGTGTTGTCGGACTTTAAAATAAAGGATTCCCAAATTCTTATATGTATGATGATATTTCGGATTTAAATCAAGAGCTTTCAGGAAGTCTGCCAGCGCAGGATTATAGTCCTTGCTTAGAAAATGTGCTAAGCCTCTGTTATTATAAGCCCTTGCTTTTTGGGGTGATTTTTTGACAACATCATTCCAGAGTGTTAGTTCATCCTTCCAGACTCCATTTCTGTTGTAAGCAAGCAGGGAAAAGATGAGTATAACAAAGCCTGTCACAGCATATCCGATTACTTTTTGTTTCAGGACTAAGTTAATTATACCGCTAAATAAGAGAACAAAACCGAACATAGGTAGATACATTCTATGCTCGAATATTACATCATTTATGGGAATAAATGAAGATTCAATCGAAAGAGTAATATATATCCAGAAAATACCCAACGAGATTAACTTATTGGTTTTAAGAGTTATAAAAGCTATTGTGATTACACCTATATTGAACAGAAAACCCAAAATTGTCCATATTTCAAAAAAACTATTGGAAACTGGGAAATAGTAATCAAAATTTTGAGGGTAGGGTATAAAAAACAATTTAAAGTATGTAGCAGTCACTCTGAATTGAGTCAGAAGATAATTTGTTGATGTAATGGTATCTCCATCGGGTGAAATTTTTGGAGAAAATATTTCCGAGGGATTAAGCAAAGCTGCAAAAAGTGCAGCACCAATAATAATAAAAAAGATTGCAAAGACAACATAGCCGAATTTATTGCCTTTTGTCTTTGGAAAGAGAATAAATTCAAAAACCAGAATCGTCAGGGGTAATGTAAAAGCATTTTCTTTTGAAAAGAATGCCAATATCATTGCCAAACCAGACAAAATAAAATGCAAAATTGAATTTTTCCCATCTACTTTTCTAAATCTGCCCAATAGATAGAACATAACTGAAAGCAGATAAAACAGAGTACTTATTGAAGCAAGCCGCTGATAAATGTAAGTTACTGCCTGAGTTTGGATTGGATGGGCAATAAACAATAAAGCTCCAAGCAAGGCTATGACATCTTTATTTTCAGAAATTTTATTGTCCTTGAATGCAGGAGTGGATAAAACAAGCTTGATTAGGCTAAATACCAGCAAACCGTTGATAATATGGATTATTATATTTACTAAAAAGAAACCTGTCAACCCACCTGGCTCAATTGCCATATTCAAGGCAAGAGTAAAGAATGTAACGATTCTGAAAGGATTAATGTCAAAAAATCCTTTGAAATTAAAAGGTTCCCTGAAGGCTGGCAAGCCCGTCCATAGCAAATCATCAAAGTGGGTGGAGTTCCCAAAAATATTTGAATAGATAATAAATGCTAAAATTATAATAGCAAATATTGAAATAACAGTGAATATATTATTTTTTTGATTCTTTTCATTCATAACTTTTTCAGAAAAATATTATTTTAAACAGAAATCAATTTTAAGAAAATAAATTAAGGATAACAAAAAAAAATTAGTTAATATTTTTGCCTGAAATGTTAATTTCAAGCTGTTCGATTCTATATCTAAGTTTTGCCCTTGAAACCCCAAGAATTTTTGCAGCCTTTATCTGATTACCGTTAGTGATTTTTAGAGTTTGAATGATTAAATCTTTCAAAACTGATGCCATGGTAACACCATTTTTTGCAATAAACAATCTATGCTCACCCTCTTTTAGTTCAATTGCAGGTTTATCGGTTGTTACTGTTAATGGCGAGCTGGGTTTCAGAAAATGCAGGGATTCTTTAGTAATAATATTGTCTGTTTCGAGCAAAACGACACGCTCAATAACATTTCTGAGCTCTCTGATGTTTCCTTTCCATTGATAATTTTGCAAAATGTTTGCTGCTTCAGGAGTATAGCCAGTAACATTTTTATTAAATTTCTTATTAAATTCCTTAATAAAGGCAGTGGCTAAAAGCAAAATATCGCTGCCTCGCTCACGGAGAGGGGGCAGTGTAAGTTTGGCAACATCTAACCTGTAAAACAAATCTTCACGGAATTTTCCTTCTTCGACTAATTTTTCGAGGTCTCTGTTGGTAGAAGCTATCACACGAACATCAACAGAAATTTCCTTTTGACCGCCAAGGCGATAGTATTTTCTTTCCTGTAAAACACGAAGAAGTTTAACTTGAAGCTCAAGGCTCAGTTCTGCAATTTCATCAAAAAGAATAGTTCCGTGCTGGGCTTGTTCGAATTTTCCGGGTCTGATTTTTTCTGTAGCACCTGTAAAAGCCCCTTTTTCATATCCAAAGAGTTCGTTCTCGGCTAATTCTCTTGGAATAGCACCGCAATTAATGGTAACAAAAGGACCCTTAGCTCTGTTTGAGTTATCGTGTATGAAACGAGCAAGCAATTCTTTGCCAGTCCCTGATTCGCCTACTATTAGAGCTGTTGTGTCAGCACTTGCAACAATTCTGCCTATTTCAAGCGCCTTTCGAATTCCTTCTGATTCTCCAAGGATGACATTAGGCTGCTCTTCTTTGAGCTTTTCGCTCAACAGGTCAACTTTTCTGCGAAGGTCAAAATTTTGCAAAGCACGGTCAACTGCAACTTCAAGCTGTTCCAAATCTAAAGGTTTAACAATAAAATCTTCTGCACCCAATTTCATTGCACGAACAGCCATCTTGATGTCAGAAAATGCTGTCATCATAATTACGGGCATCATATATCCTTGTTTGCGAAGATTTTCGAGAATGTCCAAACCATTAGCAGGACCAAGAAATATATCCAGCAAAACCAGATCGGGACCAATCAAAGGAAGTTCATTATAAGCCTGATTTGCATCTGTATAAGTTATAACCCTGTTGTATTTTCCTGATAGTATTTCTTTGACTGTCAAGTTGACTAATGGGTCGTCTTCTATTACTACTAATGTGTAATTTTGAAGCTGCATACTACTCCATAAAAATTATATACTATTCTTTCTTTTTTGCCGGTAATTTTATATAAAATGTTGTTCCCTGACCAAGTACACTTTCAACGTCAATACTTCCCTTGTACTGATGAAGGATTCTTTGAGTGATTGGAAGCCCCAGCCCGGTTCCCTCTTCTTTTCTGGTAAAGAATGGATTAAAAATTTTGGGTAAATCCTCCGGCGCAATTCCTGTGCCTGAGTCGCTGATAGCAACAACCACAGAGTAATCATCGGTATTTTTGGAGATTTTGTCAGAATAAGTTTTTATATTAATCGAACCTTGTTTAGTTATTGCATCAGCTGCATTTTTTATAAGGTTTATCAAAACTTGCTGCATCTGTTTATAATCTGCATACACTGTTGGCAGATTATTTTCAAGGTTTAGAATGAAATCAATTTTTTTTCTTTTTACTGCCGAAGAAAACAGTTCCATGGTTTGAGGAATAAGTTTGTTAAAATCCACAAACTGAATATCAGGCGAGGAAGATCTTGAAAAGTTCAATGTTACTTCAACAATTCTGTTAATTCTCTCAACTCCTTGAAGTGCTGTTTTCACAAATGTTATTTCAGGTGATTCTGCAGGAATTTTTCTTTGTATTATTTGCAAATTAAGATTGACGGCAGCAAGAGGATTTCTGATTTCATGAGCTACCGAAGCAGTTAGCTGACCAAGAAGAACTAATTTGTCAGCTTGAACAAGTTTGTCCGTTAGTTGATGTTGCTCGCTAACATCTCTTGCCGTTGCCTGAATTAATTGCTTGCCATCATAATTAATAAATCTTGCGGTGATTTCGACCATCAATGAACTATCATCGGCTGCATCCAAAGACATTTCGCTCAAAATCACAGGTGAATTTGATTTTTTCAAAAGTTTAAAAATTCTTTTGAACTGCGGTATAACCGAACCTATGATTTCTTCTTTGCGCTTTCGCAATAGTATTGAGGAAATATCATTTGTTTCAACAACTTTCCACGTTTCGGGTTCAACAATAAATAGAGCTTCAGAAGTATTATCAAAAAAAGTTTTATAAAACGAAAGTTTTTTCTTTAGAATTTCTAATTCTTCGACCAGATCTTTTACATCAATAATATTATTCAACTTATCTCCGTGCATCAAAAGTAATTTAGCTACTTCTTTCTTTCCAATTCTTTTCTGTTTGATTTTGTAGTATCGGGTTCACTTTCAATCATTTTGTTGAACTCCTGAGGTAAATTCAATTTTAGATCAGGAATAAGATTCTCTGGACTTATAGATTCAGTCGCATTTTTTAAAAGTTTCATTGGGTCGTTTAAGATTTCAGCGGGACTGCTATCAACAGAACCGGGCGAAAGTGTTTTGGCATTAACTTTTATGTTTTCATCTTCGCCCTCACCTTTCAGCTGGAAATAAGGTTTCTGACTTTCCTTTTTCTGAGGATTCAAATTATCTGGCAAAGGAGCTCCGGTTTTAATATGTGCCAGATATAAAACACTATTTTTGACATCTTTTGCATAATCTGAATCGGGATACTTCTCTACCAAAAGCTTATAATAAAAATATGCACTATCTGAGTTAAATAAATTTTTTTCGAAAATCCAGCCTATATTATATAGAGCACGTGGTGCAAGCGGAGAATCAGCCCAGTTTATGAAGACCTTGAGAAATTGTGCAATTGCGAATTTGAACTCTCGGCTCATCCTTAGCTTTGTTCCGGATTTGAAAGTTTCATAAACAGGGTCTATAAGATAATTTTCGGTGTATCCTTGAACTTTGATTGCTTCCTGTCCGAAATCAGTATAGGGATATCTATCAACAAGAACATCATAAAGAGAATCAGCAAGCATAGGATTGTCGTCTTTTATTATTCTGAGGTAAGCATAAATATATCTTGCTGAATTTTCATCTTCTATCGGGGAATATTCCATAGCCTGTTTATAAAAGATTTTGCAAGAATCTATATTTCCGAGCTGTTCGTGAATTCTACCTAATTCAAAAGAATTAAGAGCAATTATTGCGTTGATTTCGCCGGGAATTTCTGTGCTATCCCTAAACGCATTCAAGGTTTGGTCTATCGTCATATGCTTTTGTTCCCACGCATTCAGCAAGAAGAACATTTTTTCTGAGGCTGAATAAACAGGTGTTCGCATATTTCTGGAGCGGGCAAAAAATCTTTTTGCTATTGAATATTCACTTTTATCGTACAAATCCATCCCTTTTTCATAATAATTGGCGATGATCAAAGGATGATTGACATAGGCAGAATCGGCAAATTTTTCTGCAATCGCAAAGTTTTTTTCATCGTTACGGAGTCTTAGTTCGGTCATTTTTGCAGCAAATATATATGACTGCCATTCTTCGAACTTTCCATCGGATTCAAGTTTTTTCAAAATTCTATTGGCTTCCTCATACCTTGATAATCTAATCAAACTCAAAGCTCTGTATAAACCTGCTTCGAAAGTTGCCAAATAATCAGGCGAATAATCTTCGACTTTTGCAAAGGCTTTTTCTGCCTGATCAAATTTATTTATACGATATAAAAGTGCTGCCATATCAAGTTGCCATTTGGCTTTCGTCAAGCCGTCATCACACTGGGCGATAGCTTGTTTGTATGGTCTGACGGCAGCATCAAGGTCATTTTCATATAAAGCTAACTCAGCTTCCAGCCTGAAAGCTTCAGACAGAATGTCGTATCTTCTTAATTGCCAGGAGATGTCAACTGTTCTGGAGAGCATTATTTTACCTGCATGAAACTTTCGTTGTATGAACAAATTCTTGCAAAGCAGTAAATGAGCATCCGGCGATAGTTCCCCTGCAGGAAATTTGTCAATGAGTTCGCTGCATTTTATTTGGGAGGGAAGCCATTCGTTCCTGTAAAAATATGCCAGAGCCATTAAATATAAAGTCCCTTCGATATAATTGCTTTTTGGATGACGTGCCAATATCTTCGAACCCTTGATTATGATTGAATCGAGTTTGACCTTCACTGGTTGAAGTTTTTGCTGGTCAATTATGAATTCGGTCATAAATGGCGGGGTTCCCGATTTTGGCATATTGGGAACGAAAATTTTGCTTTCTGGAACAAAAACTCGTGGTTTGACTCTCTTTTTCTCTTCCTGATAGCTGAATTCATCTTCAGCTTCAGCTATAATTCTTTTTTTATTATAATATGTATTAAAATAAGTCGTAAAATTATCATATTGCTTGCACCCTGCAAGCAATGAGAGGAAAGTAACGAATAGTAATAAAATAAAAGGGCTCTTTTTTATTTTTTTCATTTTTAGTCTTTATTTTTTGAAAATTGTAATAAGCTATTCAGTAGATCCCTCCAAAAATATTAGTAACGTAATAAACGAATTTTAATGATTTTATTTATGAGTAAAACTATAAAGTTATAGAAATTTAATTATTTAACAAGACAAAATAAGAAAAATGGCTAATATTAGCAAATAATAAAAAAAATGATCTTTTGCTTTTCAGAAAGTCAATTAATACCAATGAGTTAAAAAAATAGCACAGTATTTGATAGACCTATCACTGCCTAAATTATGGAGTGCTTTATGTTTTACGATAGAACGAATCCTAAAATTTCTCTTTGCATGATTGTCAAAAATGAAGAAAAAATGCTGGAAGATTGTTTGAAATCTGTTCAATCTTACGTTCATGAAATCATTATAGTTGACACAGGTTCGGAGGATAAGACCAAAGAGATAGCAAATTCGTTTGCCTGCAGAGTTTTTGATTTCAAATGGAGCAAAAATTTTGCCGAGGCAAGAAATTTTTCACTTTCAAAGGCAACTTCACCTTTTATTTTGGTTTTGGATGCCGACGAAAGACTTCTCAACCCCGAGGAGCTAAAAAAAGCAATCAGAAATAGCCAGCATGACACGGGAGGATGGTTCGTTGAAATTTTGTCCGAGTCAGGCACAAATCAGAATAACCCGGATAATTATAGAAATTCTCTTGTCAGACTTTTTATTAATGAGCCAAATGTAAAATATAAAGGTCGTATTCACGAGCAGATTGTCGAATCAATTTTGAGCAATGGTTTAAAATTAGAAAATACCGAAATAAAAGTTAATCATCTTGGATATAAAAACACCAATGTTAGCCTCCTCAGGAATAAGCAGTTAAGAAATCTTGAATTGCTCAATGAAGCCATTTTAGAGAATCCAAACGATGGATATTCTCTGTTTCAACGGGCAAAGACATATCTTGCACTCAATCAATTACAGAATGCTGAGCAAGATATTCAGTCCTCGCTAAATAATATTATCAACGGAAATATTGTTATGCCTCAGGCTTTGAATTATGGAGCTATTATTGCTTACAGAAATGGGGATTACAGAACAGCTATTGACCGGGCTATGAAATCGCTTGAAATCATCCCTGAACAAACATTTGCCAATTTCGTTCTTGGAGAGGTATATTTTTCTATGAATAATTTCAATTTTGCTATCAAACACTATTCAAAGATGCTGATTGAAATGAGCAAGAACAACTTTGCTGCCCGACTGTCAGGTGATTATTATCTTCCTCCTGAACAACTTGAATACAAAATTGGTAGATGTTATCTTGGTTTGAATAATCCCGAAAAAGCAAAAGAGCATTTTATGCTTGGTTACCAAATGAATGAACGTGACATAAACTGCATTGTCGGTCTCGGCAACATAGAATTTCTCAAGCAAAATTACTTTGCTGCACTTAACTATCTGAAAAAGGCAAAATCTATTAATCCACTAAATGAAATAGATGGTTTCATTAGTCAGGTGGAATCTGCCGTCCGACAACAATTTCAATCAAGCAACAGTGATCAAGTCAATAATCACAATAAGCCATTTCTATCGCTTTCTATGATTGTAAAAAACGAAGAAAAAATGCTCGAAGGCTGCCTTGATAGCGTTAAGGGAATCGTTGACGAAATTATTATCGTTGACACCGGTTCAACAGATTATACTTTAACACTCGCAGAAAAATTTGGTGCAAAAATATATCACCACAGATGGAATAACGATTTTGCTTCTGCAAGGAACGAATCATTAAAACATTGCACAGGTGAATGGATCCTTTATTTGGATGCAGACGAAAGGCTCGATGAGGGTTGCAAACAGAAAATAATACCACTTCTAAAGTCTGCCGATGAAAATACTGCCGGTTTTATGCTTACGATCGAAAGTGACCACGTTCAATTAGATGGGTCGGTTGAGCTTCATCGGGGCGGTTATCCCAGGATTTTCAGGAATCTTGGTTATCCAACTATAAAATTCGAAGGAAGGGTTCACGAACAAATCACTCCATCAATTTTTGCTTTAGGAAAATCAATTGCTTTTTCCGACCTTAAAATTATTCATTTGGGATACAATCAATCAAAGGAAGTGATGCAAGAAAAGATCAAAAGAAATTATCAGCTTCTTATCGCTCACGTTCAGGAGGAACCACTCAATGGTTATGCATGGTATCAGCTGGGGCAAACATTAGCCCAAATGATGCTTTTCAAAGAAGCCGAAGACGCCATTCGCTTCTCCATTCAAACAGGAAAGCTTTCAGATTCAGTTTATGCAAGCGCCACTTCCACACTCGCCCAACTTGTTGGCAATCAACGAAAATATGATGAGGCACTTTACTGGGCAGAAAAATCTCTCGAAAAGGCTCCTAATCAGGTTTATGCTATGAATCTTAAAGCCTACTCATTGCTTCACCTTCGTAAATATAATGAAGCTGAAGAGGTTTTTATAGAAGTTCTCGAAAGGTTACATAAAGCTGATGGGATTCCACAGTCCGGATTTGATATACAAATCCCTGAAAATGTGGTTTTGCTTGGTCTCAACAAAGCAAGAGAAAAAACTATTTAACTGAATTTATATTTTCACAAAACGTCCCGTCCGATCGCCAAGACGGTAAAAACTGTTGCCGAATGGGTAGGACTGAAACGCCGATAAATTATTCAGAGGGAATGTCTTTTCTACCGAAGTGATGTTTGTATTACTGAAGGGATGTTTGTTCTACCGATAGATTATTAGTAGCTCAAAAAATGCTATTTGAGGATCATCTCATAGTATTTAATTTTATAAGTTTCAGGATAATTTTCTATGTGTTTATTTTTAATAAAAATTTTTTTCCTAATACTTCATTATTTATTTGCTTTTTTAAAAGCTTTGAACTAAATTTAGGAAATTTAAAATATTAAGGAGAAAAAAAATATTTCTCATAAAAAAAATTTTATCTATTCC
>CALHRB010000168.1 GCA_938038165.1 Candidatus Kapaibacterium sp.
GATGATCGGTTTGTATCGCCTAGTTTAATATTTAATGCATGAAGATAATACAATTTGCTCGGGGATAAATTTATATTACTAGCCCATTCGATGAAGCCTTCATTATTTTCTATTTCATTATTTGACGAGCTTTTTACTAAACTGTATTGATCATTATCAGTTACTTCGAAAATTTTAAAATCATAGGAAAAATCAAACTTATCAGCCAGAGGATTTATGAAACGAAACCTCGGATTTGTTTTAGGTACATTCCAATATGCCTGAGGCTCAAGAGGATACAGCCCAGTTGAGAAGATTTCCTGACTGATCGCGACTGAATTATTATTGAAGTTCCTATCTTCGGTCAATCGGTCGGGGTCAGCTGTGATAGTAATTAAGTGTTTGCCGGGCTTACCAGCAATATTTAACTCAAATTTAAAAGCAACAGGATAACAAATTCCACTATAAAAAATTGAAATACTTGTGTCAAGTTTGTTATTATAAAAATTGGTGAGAAGTAATTTTAATGGCTGATTTTGTTTATATCCAATATTGTCCAGAATACCTGAAATCACTAAGATTGAATCATTTTCAGTGGCTTGAGTATTTCCCGATTTGGTTTTGATAGTAATATTTTTAGGATTTAAATAAATGTCTGGTTTCCCAATCATTCTCAATTTAATCATTGGATCACCAAGATAAGTATATTGCAAAATCAGAAAACGCTCCAGCTCACCCGAAATCAATCTATTTCTTGAATTATTAAGTATTTCAGGATATGTAAGCAAACTATTATCTGGATTTGATATAGTTTGAAGCATTTTTAAATGAAGACTAATTGAAACGAATTGGTCTGCCAGGTTCGATGAGCCACCTGCACCAACAAACCCTCTATCGGCAGCTAGAACATAATCTTCGTTTCTTGCTGTTATGTCTGGCTCGGCAAATGCAGCAGTATTGCAGGAAAGAGTCGAGAAAAAGCCATATCTTCCTTTATTGTTGAGTTTTTCTGCTTGCCATCCATCCATATCAAGAACAACAGGGGAACCGTGACCAAGAAAAGCAACCCAATCAGCACCTTTGTTTATTTCGGATATAATTCTTATTGCTTCTCCTTCACCGCCAATTTTTGGATCTTTCTTGTTAATAATGGTTGTATCAGCACATAATGCTGGAGATTTCATAATCAGATCTTCTGCAAAAGTGTATTTCATAATTGAATACCACGAGGCTCTTTCGTTATCATTTGTTCCGCCAGACATCAGCAAGAATCTTTTCATCCATCTATCGTTCGGAACAGTTTCATAATCTATTAACTTTTCAACATATTTCAGCCCTTGATGGTTAGTTTTTATCGGGATGCGTCCAATCACAATTTCAGATAGCAAATCATCACCCTCTAACAGTCCATACCAATAATCACTTGCAGGCCAACCGTACGTTGGTATATAATCTTTATTAATTGTGGAACTTTGAAGCATTCTTGCATCCCAACTTGCATCGCCTACCAAAGTTACATATTTAATTCCTGGTGAACTCCAATTGTAGTATGCATATTTTAGAAAATCTTTGATTGCGTGTGGAGATTTCTTTCCGAAATAAAACTCTTTATAAATATCATTTGCATCAACAACCATAGCCTTAACTGTGGAATCACTTTGTATTCTGTGTTCCTTTAACTTATTTGCAGTTTCAAGAAAATCACTATGAGTAATAATCAACAAATCAGCCTGATTTTTAGGATTTCTCAAATTTGTCTGATTGACTTTTGTTGCAGTTGCTTTTGTTTGATTTTTTGCATCGCATAAATAAAAATTACGCTCATTACCGGCTTGAGCAATCAAATCAGCTTTATATGACTGTCCACCCTGATGTTCTAAAAAAGATAAAAGAGATATTTTATTTGTTTTGCTTATTTGTTCTTTTATTGTTTCCTCTTTACCTTTTTGAAGAAGCATTGCAAAAATATCTGTCCTTGTTACGTTTTCGGCTAATCTACTACCCAATGACTTAATTGAATTTTTTAATGAAATCGGAATATCATAATCATTTATGAAACCATTAAAAATAATAAAAACAATACTTTGAGAAGGAATTGAATTTATTAAATTTTCAATAGCCGTCGAATATTCTGTGAAATGTCTGAACTGTATAGTTGCGTAATCAGGGCTTTCCAAATATCCGACTGATAAGCCTTTATCATTAATGCTGAACAAAGAATCATTAATTCGGAATGACGTAAAAATCTGAGAATTTTTGATTGTGCCTATGCTGATTAAAGAACCGGCTCTGGTTCCCAGCTGAAATATTAATCCGTTAGCCGTATCAAGAGCTATAACTTGATTTGAGGAAAATCCTGATACTTCAAGAACCATATTTTCTTCGAGATTTGGAATTCTGAAAGGTTCCTGATAGCAAGTAAATATCGGCTCTGATTTTCCTATTATATTAATGAAATCAAAACCAACCTGATCAACCAGATAATCATTTTCATTTTTTTTGAAACCTAAAGACTCTAATTCAATCCGATTAAGCCCTTGTATTATCTCAGAAGAATTCTTTTTTATGACTTTTTTTCTGACATCTTTTCGTTTAAGTGAGTCTAAATCTGTGAAATTGTTGTTAAATTCAATTTTGATTAGATGACTAAATTTAAATTTATTTGTATCAACAGTGATGTCATAAAGTGAACTCCTGTAATTCAGTTCAATAGTTACTGAGTCAGAAAAAAATGGGTAAAATTCAAAATTTGCTGCTAAATTTTTGGAAGTCAATGGACCGGGTTTGGGCTCAAGAATTTCCCAGAACCAAGCTTCTCCAGGAACAGTTTCAACATTATCCTGTGGAAAGCCTCGATGATATTTTCTTTCAATTTCGATATGTTTATTTATTTCCAAATAATTTAGTCTCTTTTCAGCATTTTTTTCCTTTGATTCAAAGTAACGAAGACCTTCTTTTTTTTCATCAAAAGTCAAGAAGAAAGAGGCTTCGTCTGTATAATTTTCGAACCAAGTTGTATCGCCCTTGGCTCTGCTGCCAAGAAAGTATATAATATCGTTTTTGTCTAATAATTCGTTCCCATTGTCGGATATGAACATCCTTTGCTCTTTGCCTTCGTGCAAAAGGATGAAATTCTTAATAGGCAGTAAATTAAAATTTGGTTCTATTTTAAGTATTTCTGAAGCTTCTATGGAAGCAATCCCGTCCGATTTAGTAATTATTCTTACATAATTTTTCTCAGGTTCATACCAATAAGTTCCGAGCAGTCTGTCATTTGTTTTTTTTGAAGATGAATTAAAATAAACATTATAAAAAAATTGTAGTTGATTTTTATTTTTAATAAATGAATAAAATGATAAATCCCTTTGCGATATGGGTGAGTAACTTTTTATAAAACCTGTAAATTCGATATCAGCAATTGCACTATCTATAATTCCTAATTCGTGTGTGACAGAATTATAATAAAAAGGTTGAATTGTTACCAGTGATACCGGTAAACCCCTTAAAATACCAATTTGTTCTACTCTCAACTCAGGAAAAATGATATCTTGTTCTTTTAGTTTTTGTCCGTAGAGCGAGTTAAGTTCATCAACTTTAAGAATATCAAAATATCCAATCCTTTTAACCTTAATTTTGTCAAATTTATAGTGAAGCACACCTTCTGGAGGCGTAGCAATTTGAAACCTTAAATCGGGTAAAGAAAAAATTTGTTCTGAAGGAAAATTTGAGTCTTCATGGTTTAGCGTAACAACATATTTTGAGGGTTTTGCTTCGTTAATTTGAAATTGAAGTGAATTAATTATAATTTTAAGACCGTTATCTCTTTCAATGAAATCAGAGGAAGCAAATAGATTAATCTTAAAAATGACTGCAATTATAGTTATGAATTTTATTATTTTCATTAAAAAAAACTATGAATATTATAAATCATCGAATAAAACAATCATTAACAATTTTAACCTAAAAAGTTTCAAAGGATATTAATCAATATGACAAGTTAAAGATGTAATTATTGAAAAAGTCATCTTTAAATAACAAAAAACCCTATGAATTCTCATAGGGTTTAGGTCAACTCGATGATTTATTTCATCAATATGGAGGTTTATGAAAACTATTTTCTTCTGAAAGTATCCTTGCTTGTTGCGGACTCACTGAATGATTCACGAAGACCAATCAAAATTTTCTGACTGATTTCTTCAGCAACAACTTTTTTGATATTGTCATCGCTGGTCATATAGTCAGCTATAGCTCTTTCGACTCTTGATTTTATAATTTCTGCAGATTGACCAACCAACACATTTGCAAGCTGATGAATGTCATATTGCTGTCCACGTAAAGTTTCGAGCTGGCTACGATTAGCATCTTCCATTTTCTTGAGCATTTTGTCCATTCTTTCTTCTTCTTCGGTGTAAATAAGTGTGATAGCAAGAAGTGAAAGCATCGTAAATTCAAGGAATATAGCAAGAAGAATGAATGACGGTTTAGTAGCTGGAATGAACTTGAGACCTCTGATACCAACGGCAACAATGAGGAATGCAGCACCACCATAAGCCAAGCCGGTAACGTTATTTGAATATTTTTCTGTAAAGTGGTGAGCCATATAAAGTCTGAGACCTTTGAATATTTTTATGTGATTTCTTCGCCAATACAGACCGTCTTTTGTATCTTCTATTTCTTTTAAAACAAAGTCCGAGAAATATTCTTTAATTCTGCCATAAAGAGCATCATTACGAAACATCACAATATCTGTATTTTCATCGAATATTTCATCAAATTGAAATCCTTGCTTGGGGGAGGCAAGTTCTTCTGAGATTGTTCGTTCCCAGATGATTCTGTAAGCACGTTCAATATCATTTCTATCTTTTTCAGAAAGTTTATCATCAGGCATAGTTAAAATTTCAACAATTTCATCGGAAAAACCCGTTTGGAGTCTTATCTTCGCCATTGTGTTATCTATTTGTCTGTCGAATAGCACCGCCATAAAGCCGAAACTTGTTGGCATTACCATTGTTATCAAAGCCGTTATAAACACAGCAAGAACCAAAGCCAAAATCCAGAATCCTACCCATGGCTCTAAAATGATTGGATGCTCACCAAGAACTTCTGATTTAGCATAAAATTCCTGAGGTCCTTTAACATATCCATGAATTTTTTCGGTCCTTTTTTCAAATGTAAAGTCAAAAATAAATTCTTTGTCTATCCATTCTTTGGTTATGTCTATTCTTCCCCTCTTGAGAAGTTCCTCAGCTTTTTCTTTTGGAGTTGAAGCCCAAACGAGTCCTTTGAACTGGACGAATCCAATCTTCTCTAACTTATCTCCACTTGGTTGAAACAGAGGAACAACAAATTGTGCCGTACCCCAGGGTATGACATAATATTGAAAAATAAAAAATAAAGATACTACAAGTATCAGCAGGACAACTATATGTTGAGCCGAGAGCTTTTTGACAGACTTTCCTCTTTGCTGGGAATAAAATGATTTTGCCATTAATATTATCTCCTAATGATAACTTAATTTAATTGTGTTTACTTTCTTTTTTAATGTTATCTGCAAATTATGAAATTTGTTAAATTAAAAAAAATTTAAATTTATTTCATTCTCACAAATCTAATATACGTTTAAGTCTTTTTTCGAAATATAACAAATTAATTGAATTTTATGTAGTATTTTAGATTTAAATTTTGTAGTGCATTTAACTACAAATTATTAACAATCATTAATTCATTATTTCGGCAAATTTTTGTAAATTGCAAGTGTGAAAAGCAAAACTTTAATACCGTCTGCAATCCTTAAATCTGGTGGAACAATCAGAGGTTCTGCTTTTATTACTTATTTGAACATTCGTCAATCACTTTTAACCTTCCTATTCTTTGCTGCTTTCCCGGTCTCCTATTAATTCAAATTTGCCTTAGTTCTGTTATTTGAATTAATCATTTCTTTTTTTAATATTTTTTTGCACAGGAGACTAAAATGAAAAATGAAATAACTTTAGAAAAATCAACCTATACTCCAAAATACTATGTTAATGAACGTGAGGTATTAAGCGAATTAAAAAAACATATGCTTGTTGATGGATTTGATTTTGTGCCAGACTACGAGAACTCGCAAGGCTTTTATTATTATGACAAAATTTCAGGAAAAAAGTTTTTAGATTTCTTCACTTGCTTTGCTTCTGTTCCATTAGGACTTAATCATCCAAAACTGCTCGAACCATCCTTCATCGAATATATTGGCAAGATATCCCTTAATAAGCCATCAAATTCAGATTTGTATTCTGTTGAGATGGCTACATTTGTTAAAACATTATTCAAGACAGCTGTGCCTGATCATTTTAAGTATTTATTCATGATCGAAGGAGGTGCACTAGCTGTTGAAAACGCCCTAAAAGTTGCATTCGATTGGAAAGTCCGCAAAAATTTCGAAAAAGGCTACACCAACGAAGTCGGTCATAAAGTAATTTATTTCAAAGATGCTTTTCACGGACGCTCAGGCTATACTATGTCTCTAACAAATACCGATCCTAACAAAGTAAAATATTTCCCGAAATTTGATTGGATCCGGGTTATTAATCCTAAATTGTCTTTCCCCTTAAATCAACAAAACCTTGAAGATACAATCAAAATCGAGAAACAGGCAATTGAAGACATTAAAAATGCATTCAATCAATACAAAGATGAAATAGCGGCTATTATCGTTGAACCAATTCAATGCGAGGGTGGAGACAATCATTTTCGTAATGAATTTCTGCAAGAACTAAGATTTCTTGCTGATGAAAACGAAGCTCTCCTGATTTTTGATGAAATCCAAACTGGTGGCGGCTTAACCGGCACTATGTGGGTTCACGAGCAAATGAATGTCATACCGGATATCATATCATTTGGTAAGAAACTCCAGGTTTGCGGTATTCTCGTCGGTGAAAGAGTTGAAGAAGTTGAAAACAATGTTTTCAAAGAGTCCTCAAGAATCAACTCCACATGGGGTGGTAATCTTACTGATATGGTCAGAGCCACTAAATATCTTGAAATTATTGAGGAAGATAAGCTCTTGGAAAATGTCAAACAGCAAGGTAAATACCTTAAATCAAGATTATTAGAATTAGAAAACAAATATCCTGAACTAATTTCAAATTCAAGAGGCCGTGGTTTGCTTTGTGCATTTGATATGCCTGATTCGGAAACCAGAAAAACTTTCATTCGTTCATCTCTGAACGAAGGGTTGTTGATTCTTGGATGTGGTAACAAATCGGTAAGATTCAGACCTGCGTTGAATGTTACTGAAAATCAACTCGAAGAGGGATTATTTGTAATCGAAAAGGTTTTGCAAAAAATCAACATTTGATTACACTAAACATAACTTAACTTTTTATTAATCTTTATTTAATCACATATATTATTGATTTTTACTAATTTGCTTCTTGAATTGCTAAAAATAGTAGTTAATTTATGGCTGAGTTGAATTCGGTCAAAACTAAAAATATATTTTTTTGGTTGATATGGTTACTTATCACATTCTCTACTATTTATTTACTTTATGACTTCATCATAAAAAATACAGGCTTTATGCCCTCACAGCCAATTCAATTTTCACATAAGGTTCACTCCGAGGATTTTGGGATTAAATGTCTTTACTGCCATTCAAGTGCCGAAAATTCATCATATTCTGAAATTCCAACCACTTATTCATGTATGGTTTGCCATATTGCCTTAAAAAACTCATCAGCACTCATAAAACCGTTGAATGAGAGCTTCGATTCTGAAAAACCGATCATTTGGAATCGAGTTTACAGGATTCCTGATTATACTAAATTCAATCATCAAGTTCATATTAATAGCCTTATTGATTGCTCAACCTGCCACGGTGAAGTGGAAAAAATGGAAAAAGTATATCAATTTCGCCCTCTAACTATGTCGTGGTGCATCGATTGCCATCGGTCCCCAAAAAAATACGCCATACTCCCAAGAGAAATTTCCGGAATATTTACCGCTGATATCAAATTTGATTCGCTGGATTTTGCAAAAAAAAATTATTATTCAATTATTTCACCTGCTTATGGAATGTGGTTGTCAGATTTTTATGAGGGTGAATACCTGAAAAATGTAGTTTACCCTCGAGTTTTTTCAAGAGCTAACGAAAATTGTTCAGTTTGTCACTATTAATCTTATGAAAAGACGAGACTTTATATCATTCATCAGTTCCTCTCTTGCTTTTCTTTCAACCAGTTGTACCAGACCCGAACATAAAGTTGTTCCTGCTGTTATGCCTTCAGAATTTTCTAAACCCGGAAACCCCGTTTATTTCAATTCTGCCTTTCAATTAAAAAACTGTGCTTACGGCATCACCATTAAAACAGTAGATGGAAAACCAATCAAAATAGATGGAAATTTTGAGCATCCTGCTTCATACGGCAGAATCAATCCATTAATTCAAGCTTCCTTGTTTTCCTTGTTTGACCCGAATAGATTTTTTCAAGCCGAAATAAATGGAATTAAAAAGTCAAAAGAGGAATCATTAAAAATCATCCTTGACAAGATACAACAAGAACTTTCAAACGAAAAAAAAATCATTATTTTTGTTAACGAAAACTCATCTCCTTCTTATCAAAGCTTA
>CALHRB010000169.1 GCA_938038165.1 Candidatus Kapaibacterium sp.
GCAGGTGTTCATCCTGCAATACAAATTCAATTTGGGAATTATTCCCAAATAATTTTGACAATGATTTAAACGTGAGCAGTAGCTTTTTGATGGAAGATAATTTTAAGAAAAAAAGTTATAAAAAGGAGATTGAAACCGATACAATTTCAACTCAAGCTATTCAAATAAATCATTTCATATCGCAAGGAATGAAACTTGATGAGATAGCCAAAAAAATGAAATTATCTGAGGCAGAGATCTCTTGGAAAATTCAGGAATTGATAGAAAATGGCTATTTTATTCTATTGGAACAGTTCGTTGACAATAAAATTTATTTGAAGGTAAAAGAAATAGTAAAGAATTTTCCAAACAAACCTTTGAAAACAATAAGAGAAAATTTTGATGAAGCAATAGATTTTCCCTTGCTCAGGATAGCAGTTTCCTTTGCAAGGAAGGAATTAGGGATTGATTCTAAAATATTCAAAAAGAAAAAAAGAATTTAAGTTCTGAAAAACAAATTATTTAAATTAATTTTGTATTTTAAAAAGTATTCATTTTAAAATAATATAGAGAGAATAGATGTCTGGTCATAGTAAATGGGCAAATATAAAGCATAAAAAGGCGGCAAAGGACGCAAAAAAAGGTAAGATATTTACCAGAATAGCCAAAGAAATTACGATTGCAGCCAGAGAAGGCGGCGGAGGAGATCCTGAAATCAATCCAAGGCTTCGACTTGCTGTTCAAAATGCCAAATCTGTTAATATGCCATCGGATAATATAAAAAGAGCTATTCAGAAAGGAACTGGAGAAATCGAAGGAGCGACCTACGAGGAAATAGTTTACGAAGGATATGCCCCACTCGGTGTTGCTGTGATTGTCGAGACAGTTACTGATAATCGTAACAGAACATTTTCCGAGCTAAGGGCTCAATTTGGGAAGCTGGGTGGAAATCTTGGCGAACCAGGTTCTGTTGCCTGGAATTTTGACAGGAAGGGTGTCATCACGATTAAAACTGATGGTAAAACAGAAGATGAACTTTTGGAGCATGTGCTTGAATCCGGTGCGGAAGATCTGGATTTTGATGAAGAAGCGTCACGAATTATATGTTCATTTGAAGATCTTATAAAGTGCAATAAATACTTTGAAGATAAAAAGTTTACTGTCGAAGAAAGTAAATTTGAATATATTCCTAAAACAAATATTTCTATAACAGAAATAGGTGATGCCCGAAGGATTGTTAAATTCATCGAGGCAATTGAAGATTTGGACGACGTTCAAAATGTTTACGGTAATTATGAATTTTCTGATGAAATAGCATCAGAACTCGAAAAAGAATAATATGTTGATTCTTGGTATAGATCCAGGTTCAGTCGTTTGTGGATATGGGGTTATAGAATTTTACTCTGGTAAATTGAGTTTAATTGAATATGGCTCAATCAAAGTAAAGAAAAAAAATGAAGATTTAACCCAAAGACTTAAAGAGATTTTCTTACGTTTAAATGCTGTGATAGACCGAACTAAACCCGATATAGCCGTTTTCGAAACAGTGTTCTATTCAAAAAATGCTCAATCATTAATGAAATTATCTTTTGCAAGAGCTTCTGCTATTCTTGCAACAAGTTTGAAAGATATCAAGTTTGCTGAATTTACACCAAGGGAAATAAAAAAATCAGTAACAGGAAATGGAAACGCAGGAAAGAAGCAGGTTCAATTTATGGTACGGACTTTATTAAAAATTCAGGAAACACCAGATTTCTATGATGCAACCGATGCTCTGGCAACTGCTATTTGTTATGCTTTTCGAAATCAAAATATTGCTAAAACTTCAAAGACCTGGACCGAATTTATAAAGCAAAATCCTGATAAGATTTTGAAAATATAATCAGGGCTTATTCTTGAAATGAACATCCAACTGATTGAAGGGTATTTGTATGCCTTCATCTTTGAATTTCTTATAGATGGCTTTGTTAAGTTCATGAATTGTTAAACCCCTGATAGCAGGTTCGTGAGCCCAACAAAGAAGCTCGAGATTCAGACTTGAATCCCCAAAAGCCCGAAATCTTACTCTTGGAACTGGATCAGGCAGTACATTTTCATTTTGTTTTGCCAAATCAATTAATATTTGTTCTACTCTATCAATATCACTATCGTAAGATATGCTAACCGGGACTCTGACTCTGAAATTTCTGACAGGAGCGCTTTCGTTGACAATTTTAGAATTCGCAATAATTGAGTTGGGGATAGTAATTAAAATGTCATCCCTGGTTTTAATTCTTGTGCTTCTTGCCCCAATAAAGACAACTTCGCCTCGATCTTTGTCGTCCAATTCTATATAATCACCAATTTTAAATGGTTTATCCAAGAACAAACTGATACCCCCGAACAAGTTAGCAAAAGTATCTTTTGCCGCAAGAGCTATAATTATACTAACGATACCGGCTGAGGCAAGAAAGGGTGTTATATCAATTTTCCAAACCGCAAGTATTGTCATTATTGATGCTAAAATGACTACAATTCTGATTATAACAACCAAAAGAGGTATGATATCCCTTTGCAAGCCAGCAAATTCAAATATTTTATTTATTCCCTTATCAACGAAATTCTTGATAATTCGAAATGCTGCAATACCCCAGAAAAGAACCAACAATGTATTGATTATACTTTTATAAAGTGAAATATCTGTTTTAGGTAATTTTATAACATCAAAAGATATTATTATGCCAGTTAAAAATATCGAAATAAATACTGGTAGGCGTATTGATGATACAAAATAATCATCGAATTTCGTCTTTGTTTTGCTGACAAGTCTTTTGATTACTTTATTTAAAAATAAATCAATTATTACTGCGATTAAGAAATAAGCCAATATAATCAGCAAAGCTATTATAATAGGGGAATTCGATATTCCTGTTGATTTTACTAAATCATACATAATTGAACTCTTAATATTAACAAACAAAAATAAGAAATTCTTTTAACTCTTTAAGTCAAGATTTTTTGGGTAAAAAAAATATATTTATTATTTGATTATAAATAAAAAATATTAACCATAATATTTTAAAGTTTCAACTAACTAACCTCCTCACTACTTTGTTTTAAGCGATTGGGATTAGTTATTTAATTTCTTCAAGACTATAGTCAAAATGCTTTTTGAGTTCTTAAGGTTGGAAATCTTACAAATAAATCTATTTTTTTGTCTTGCAGAGCATTTCTTTGAGTATGTTTTTTGCTTTTTGTCCAACTAAGATTGATAGGACTAATTCATCATTGTCAAGAGTCGAAATATCAAAGGCAGGCGGAGCGTCACTTCTGGTTTTTTGAACTAGATCACCAGTTAATCTATAATTAATTGTCTCGAATTTTGAGATAAGGATACTGTCGTGCAAGTTTCTCAGTTGAAATTTTAGTGAAACAAGATAATCATTATCCTGATTCTTTACGTCAAAATCTTCGAACCAGAATACATATTGATGATTATCCTTTGTTACAGCAACCCAATCCTCATTAATCAGATGGGCTTCAATGCTTTTCCTGGAGTTTTTATGTTTAGAGCTGAATAAGTTCCAGTTGCTATAATCAACATTGATCCTTGTTTTGTTTGCACCGGTAGGAATATTGCAGCAACTGTAAAGTAAGGTCAGTATCATCAAAAATAATATAGTGAGTTTCATTTTTTTAAAGGCCTAAATGAAAAAAACAAAGATATTATATGATTATTAATTAAAAATGTAATATTGGTTAATTGTTGATTGCATTAAAAATAAATGAGAATTCTGTCGCGAAGACATTTTGTTTTTTGTAATTAAAACGTTGTTTGCATGTTCCCTTGTTAGAAGATTTTTCTGGAATTTTTGAAAGATCAACAAAAAACTTGTTAAAAATAATTTTTTATTTTTTAAAAAAAAATCATATTTTAACTAACATATAAATGAAAATTACTGATTAATAGATTTCAGCAAAAGTTTTATTAAGAATAGATGATAGAATTTATGAAGAGGCTTTTCTACTTATTGTTTTTCTTATTACTTCTTTATAACTCACCACAATTGGAATCTCAAATATATTTTGGTCTCGGACCATCTTATTTGATGCCACAAACCAACTTCAAAGAAGTAAACAAAGAGTCAATCGGATTGAATTTGCAACTTGAGTCGAGAGTTTTTTGTAAACTATGGTATGGGCTAAGATTTGACTATCATAGTTTAACAAAAGTCGATGAAATCACACCAGAATATTTCGAGGAATATTTCCTGGTTTCGCCACAAGTTAGATATAATTTCATCGGAGCAGATTGCTACACCAGCCATTTGATACCCTACCTTCAATTTCTTTTCAACATAAGTTCAATCAAAGGAACAGACGAAAGAGATAGGCTTGGTTTGGGATTATCTGGAGGATTAGGATTATCTTTTGGATTTGAATTATTTAAGAAATGTTGGTTGCTGGATCTTAACGGAATTTATGCCGCACCAAACGCCATATTGAGAGCTGATGGCAGACAGAACTTACAGTCAATTAATATAAGTTTTACACTGAGTATTGGTTTATGAAAAAGAAAACAAAAAATTATTACAGCTTATCTTCTTTTCTGTTTCTTGCTATCATAATTTCCTTGCTTTCAACCAATTGTTCACGATTTCAAAGAATGGACGATGCAGTAAGGATTAAACCGGATTCTGCCTCAAAATACAATATGAATCCATTCACTAATGAAATAAGAAACGGAAGCACACTAAGGGGGACTGTTATTAAAGTCCTTGTAGCAAATATCCCTGATAGTTGTCCGGTAACACCATCCACAAAATTTACATCAAAGACATCAGTTGTCTTTCTTGACTCTTTGACCAAAGATCAGGACAATCTGGAATACATACCAATAGAAGATGTCTTTTTAGTTGGTCAGAATACAAATCTGCCAATTAACGATTATGGCAATATAAACTTATTTGAAAATTTTAACGACCCCGCAAAAATGCGAAGAATAAGGGAGGTTCCAGTTGATTCTGTCAGATTACCCGTATGTTCTCCCTGCGGATGCCAAAAATTTGATTTATCGGCAAGATTGCCCTGGTTCGATTTTTCTTGTTTAGATAGAAAATATCAATGGTTTTTTCTTGAGGCAAGGGTTGCTTATGCCATTTACACAGATGTTAGCTCAATAATTGGCAATCGGGGACGCGGAGAATTTTTTGGGGAAATTGCCACGGGCTTACGTTTTGGAGGACTAAAAGAATGGGGTTTAGGGTTGGCTTTTTCCTATCCTATAAAAACCTATAATATATTTAACAACACTGATGTTTCCCATCCTGTTGTTCTTTTGCATGGAAGGTATCAATCACCAAAGGAAAAATTCCTTGGATTCTGCATGAAACCATTCTATTATGTGCAACTTGGAACCTCAATATCCAATGTTTCAATTGATTTGTATAAACTTAAATTTAATGAAGAATGCCGAAATAGAATCAGTGCTTATCTGCCCTATTTGGATTTGAGTTTACCGATAACTTATGGAATTGGTGTTGGCTTGGACATACCCGTGGCGTCTGCAA
>CALHRB010000170.1 GCA_938038165.1 Candidatus Kapaibacterium sp.
GAAGATATTTGAAATTGGAACATCCGCTAATGTTATAGAGGTTACTAAAGTTTACGAAGATAAAAGAATGGATATCATCGTAAAAGGATTTTCAAGATATCTTCTCAGAAATTACTCTCAAAGCCAATATGGTTATTTAACCGGGGAGTATGAGGAATTCTCAGATAGAAAAGAATTTACTATTCCTACTTTAATAGACCAATGTTTTGATTTGTTCTCGAAGGTTATCGAAAAATCTGGATTAAGCCATTTTGATTTTATGGATTTCAATAAATCAGGTCAAAATTTATCGTTTGTGTTTGCTCAGAAAATTGGTCTAAACAACATTCAAAAATATAAACTGTTATCATTTGATTCAGAAAATGACAGGTTAATGTTTATTATTGAACATCTAAACAAAATCTTTCCAATTCTTGAACCCGACGAATTAACTAAACAATTAATCAAAAATGATGGATACATCAACTACATATAAAAAGACAGAGTTCCCAAAATTAATGGGTATCTTGAATGTAACACCTGATTCATTTTCAGATGGTGGTTTATATTTTTCAGTTCAATCAGCGACAGAGCATGCTCTTGAAATGCTTGAAATGGGAGTAGATATAATTGATATTGGTGGTGAAAGCACTCGTCCGTTTTCCAAACCGATTTCAGCCCAAGAAGAGATTAAAAGGGTTATTCCTGTAATTGAAAATATTTTGCAATATCACCCTCAGGCTTGTCTTTCGATAGATACAACCAAATATGAAGTCGCTCTGACAGCTGTCGAAGCAGGAGTAAAAATAATAAATGATATTTCAGGATTGAAAAATGATATTAGACTTGCTGCTTTAGCCGGTTATAAAAATCTACCAATAATTCTTATGCATATCAAAGGAAATCCACAAAATATGCAAATCAATCCAACCTATACAAATTTATTGCAAGAAATCTATGATTATTTACAAAAACAAATCAATCTTGCATTATCGCTCGGAGCCAAACATATATATGCTGATGTCGGAATTGGATTTGGTAAAACATATGAACATAATATTGAGCTACTGAAAAATCATCATCATTTTTTAAAGTTAGATGTTCCATTGGTTTTAGGTATTTCTCGAAAGTCTTTTATTGGAAAAATGCTTGACATACAAAATCCATCGGACAGGGATATTCCAACTGTATTGATTCACTCCTTGCTTTTGAATTCAGGAGCTTCAATTATCAGAATTCACAGCCCCAAACATTTTATCACTCTAAAAAAAATCTATTATACGCTTTTTGAAAATTGATTAATTCTATTTATTTTATTTTAATTTACAAATAATTTTCAATTTTTTTTGAGACTTTTTTGCCTTTTATGTGTTTAATATAATGAGATGTACAAAAGTTTAAAAATATTATTTATTTTCTCTTTTTTGTTAATAACTAATGCCTGTGATTACTGCAATACCGGTGGTTTTGTGGCTCCTGAAGAATCAGACATTTATTTTTCTTCCACAGGCGTTAATTCAAGCTCTCCCGGAATATTCAGAATAAATAAAGATGGAACAAAGTTCAGCGAAATTCTTCCAAATGGATTGCTTTATTCACCACCAACATCAACAGAAATAAAAAAACTTGTTTATTTGATTGATGATCCCTCAGGAAGAAGATATATTTCTATATGTGATATTGACGGAAAAAATATTTTATATGTACCAACTGAACCTGCATCAGTGCCTTACCAGCAGCCAACAATATCATCTGACGGGAAGTGTATTGCCTATATCCTTGGAACAAAAGAGTTATGGCTTTATAAAAGTATTACCCAGCAATACCGTCTGTCTTCGAGATTTGCACTCGAGACCCTACAGTCATTTTCGCCCGATGGTACAAAAATTGCTTTTTATGAAGGAGATGATATTGAAAAAGAATTTACTATAAGGGTTTTTGATGTCTCTATCGATCCACCCAGAGAAATTATGAAAAAAATTTATGAAGACGGTCTTCTGTTATGGAAAGGTCTTGCTTCTATCAGTTGGACACAGGATAGTAAATATATTATATATGTCAATTCAGTTTCGCCAACAATAGATATGATTAATATCACCGAGGTAAATAATCCAGATAACAACAATAACTACGAGATTGCTGGAATTGGTGCTTACATGCCTTCCTTATCAAATGATCTTAACAGACTTGCTTTTGCAGGTAGAGATGGAAATATTTGGATCAGAAATCTTTCGAAGATCACTCCTAAATACATAAACTTAACAGAAAGCGGAAATGTTAGCTATAATCTTTATCCTAAATGGTCAAATGACGATAAATTTATTTTGTTTAATAAATACTTCAAAGATGATTTAAAACCATTAAGCTCAAATTTAGAAATTGTTAAAACTGACTCAACAAAAAAAATATCAGTTTTATGTAATAATTCCTTTATAGGTTTTTGGAACAAGTAAAAAATTGAATAAATACACTCAATATAGCGATTATCAACTTGTCAGTTTGCTGAAAGGCAGCAAAAATGAATCAGAGAAAGCATTCACAGAAATATATTCCCGATATTCTCACCGTTTATATGCATATTGCTTGAGAATGGTTGGAAATACAGAAGATGCAAGCGATATCTTTCAAGAATGCTTCTTGAAATTTTTTAATAGCTCAAAAAATGAAGCTTATATTGATAACATCAGAGCATATTTATTCAGAATTGCCCGTAATCTCTGCATTAACAAGAAAAGAAATCATAAACAATTTTTAGTTTTGAACGATGATAATTTGATTAGTTCTGATACTGATTATGCCGACAAAGAATTGATGGATATTTTAATATCAAGTCTTGAAATTCTTGATTTTGAGTATCGAGAAGTGTTTATTCTAAGGCAATTTCAAGGATTGTCATATAGAGAAATAGCTGAAATAACAGGTGAACCAATTTCCACTCTAAAAAATAGAGCCTGGAGAGCAAAAGAAAAATTAAAAGCAATTTTAATACATTATCTTGAAGATTTTTAAATTATAAATATTTTTTTATGAGCTACTCAAAATTAATACACGATTACTTAGATGGTGAACTTACTCCAAGTCAGCAAGACCTTTTGTTTAGCGAACTTGCACATAACGTTGAACTCCGTCACGAGTTTAATCAGCAAGTTAGACTACAAACAATTGCTCATAGTGATTTAAACTCTATTTCACCACCTACTGATGCAGCAAATGCCGTTTTTGCTAAATTAGGATTCAGTATTCCCAATGCTGACTTTGTTGGGCATTTGAACCCTTCTAAACCCTTAATATCAGGAATTTTCTGGAAATCAACACTCGAATTTTTGAAAAAGAGGTTGCCTACTATATTGACATCTGTTATTTCTACAACAGTTACAGCCTTCATATTTCTTTACTTCTTTAATAATACTTCATTCTTTAATCACACAAATTTGGATGGAGCAGGCTCAAAAGTTGTTTCATCAAATTCCAGTGATTTGCAATTGGCATCAAATTCCAAGCCTAATGAAATAAGTTTATCAGATAAAAATTTTACAGATGCTGATTTCGAGAGAATTTTCTCAAGAGCATTAGCTGATTATTTTGCTAATAATCCAGTAAATAATAACATAATCTTGCAGCAAAGTTCCAGCATATCCGATTTTAGTGATAAATCATTACCTTTTGATAACAAGAATATTATAAATCCTAATGAAGAAAATATCAATCAAGGCAATAATCAGAATCAGCTACCACTGCTTATTCTTCCTGTTTCTAATCAATCTGAAAAAAAACTAAGTTTGAACAATTCAGAGCCAACTTCAAACACTTCTTCTGAGGAATTTAGTTTAGCACTGAGGAGTTTTACGTCTCAATCCTCAACAAAAGTAAACGTTCCTTCAAATGCTAATCCTTGGTTCAACAATATGGCTCTGTCAATAGCATATAATCTAAACAAATATCATTCATTTGGAGTTGAAGTGGGACAGGAACAATTTGCTCAAAGATTTCAGAAAACTGAATATGATTTGACATCGACTTATGAACAAAATCCGCTTTTGCTCTGGTATGGAGGTTATTATAGATTTAGTTATCCTGATTTTATTTTTAGTGATAAATTATACCCGTTTGCACAGATTTTTGGGGGTGCTACATCAATTGGACCTGTAATCAAATCGCAGGTAGGTTTCCAATATAAACCTGATAAAAGAGTTACATTTGTGCTTGGTGGTGAGGTTACCAGATTATTATATAACCTGCAGAATAATATTTATAATTCTGATAAATTTGGTATAACTTATGGAATAATCATTCATTATTGAAATTAGTATCTTTAATAATATTAAATCTATTTCTTTTGATAGGTTGTGAGTGTGTTACTGATATTGAAACACCCAAAAACATATCTCCGTCGACCTATGCTCATATCATGACTATAACAGTTTTCCCAGAATTTGATGAATTAAAAATCTTTAGCGAATTCTGGCAAAAACCTTTTTATATTTACTATAATAATTCTGATGATGATTTTAAATACAGGGACATAACTTATGGTTTGAACAATATCAAAGTTTTAACCAAAAAAGACTCCGTTATTTACAATTCAACTTTATTATTAGAAAAAACAAAATATTATACTTTCATCATTTTTGGCTCGAAACAACGTGTTCAGGCTATGTTGCTGAAAGATTCAGTCTATAATTATAAAAAAACAACCGCATACTTTCGTTGCATTCATGCTTCAAGTGATGTTCCTCAGGTGAATTTTGTTATTAATTCCAATTATCCTATTATTCATTCATTACCATACAAATCAAATTCTTCATTTACTCCAATTTTATCGGGTTTTTACTCACTCAAGATTAATGATGCACTGACAGATAGCACTTTAATTCACATAAAAAATTACGAATTTAAGGAAGGTTTTATTTATTCAATAATATTGAAAGGCTACTCCGAAGGGAAAGGGAGTAAATCATTGGAATGTCAAATTATTGAAAGCAATGAATTTATAAAGAAATATCAATAAAAAAATTTGAGTGCAGAGAAAGCTATAAGCCGAATTCTGTCTTCATCTAATGATGGATGCAGTCATTAATCTGGGAGTATCGTCACCGATACCCTCAAGCAGCCTACCCAAATGCAGTTCAAAATTGAAATTAAGCGAACAACCTAACATTGCGTAAAAGCAATCTGCATTTATATTTGGCCTTGCTCCATGCAGGGTTTACATAGCCGATACAGTCACCTGAATCGCTGGTGGTCTCTTACACCGCCTTTTCACACTTACCTCCATGACGTTTGGTCTTGGACCAACCCGGATTGGCGTTGTTCTTTCTGTTGCACTTTCCGTCGGCTCGTTATTCACTCGCCGCCTTCGAGTTACGAAGTGCATTGTTCTGTGGAGTTCGGACTTTCCTCATCGGTTCGAAAAAACCAATGCAACTGCCCGCTTTCCCTGCACTCAATGTGCTTTTTCAAATAACATATTTATGAGCCAACAGGCGGACTTGAACCGCCGACCTGCTCATTACGAGTGAGCTGCTCTACCACCTGAGCTATGTTGGCTTTGCATTAAAAAAAACCCGCTACCACTATTTAGTAACGGGTTAAAAAAAAAATAATTTTCAATCCAATTTCAAATTTTTACAAAAATATTGCTGGCTACTTCATTTCCTATGATTTTTTCAGAACCATTATAAGAAATGGTTATTGGACCTTTGAATGGAGCTTTATCCACTACTTTTATTCTGATGTTGGGCGTTAAGTTCATCAGCTCAAGATATGCCAATAATTTTTTATCAGTATCAGACAACCTGCTTATATAATATTCGCCACCAGGCTCGATTTCTGACAAAGGCTTCTCTTCGTATTCAGTAATTACTCCATCTTTGCTTGGTATCGGGTGACCGTGAGGATCAAATCGGGGCTCTCCAAGAAGCTGATTAATTCTATCAATAAACTCTTCGGAAATGTGATGCTCTAACCTGCATGCTTCATCATGGATTTTATCAAGTGGAAAACCGAGCATTTCCTTTAAATATGTTTCAATCAACCTGTGAAATCTGATTATCTCTAAAGCAACCTTTTCTCCCTTCTCTGTTAGCTTAACTCCCTTATAAGAGCTATAATCTACCATGCCCATAGTGTCTAACCTTTTTATCATACCTGTTACTGAAGCACCGGAAACGTCTAAATCTTTGGCTATATCTGTCGTTGAAACTGAATCATCAGGATTTAGATGCTGAAGTTTGTAAATTGATTTCAAATAATCCTGCACAGCTTGACTTATCATAATTATTTTTCCTTATATAATGTTACATC
>CALHRB010000171.1 GCA_938038165.1 Candidatus Kapaibacterium sp.
CTTATAAATTCCTTATATTTTTCTACAAGGATAGGCAAAGCTTTGCCTGAGGGGTATGAAATTTTATAATCTACATAGCAGGATATTTGAGTTATATTTGGATTGACTTCAACAACAGTAGCACCATTTCTTTTTGCGATAAATGGGAGATTAGCAGAGGGATAAACTTCTGCCGAAGTTCCTACACTAAAAAAAACATCACAGTTGGCAGACTCTTCCTCAGCTTTCATTAAAGCATCCTGTGGAAGCATCTCTCCAAACCAAACAACGGAGGGTCTAATCAAACCACCACAGTATTCACATCTTGGGATTTGTCCCTCGGGTAGGTTTGTTTCGCCATAGAAAGGCTTTTTGCAAGTGAAACAATGATTTTCAATTATATTTCCGTGAAGTTCAATAGGATTGGAAGAACCAGCAGCTTGATGAAGCCTATCAACATTTTGTGTTATCAAAGAAAAGTGATTGAAAAGTTTTTCCATCTCAGCAATCGCATAATGACCGGGATTTGGTTTAACTCTGTTTATTATTTCAACCCTATGCTGATACCAACTCCAAACTCTTTGAGGATTAGACATAAAGCCCTCAATACTTGCCAACTCCAAAGGATTGAATTGAGCCCAAAGCCCGTCTGGGTCTCTGAAAGTTTTAATTCCGCTTTCTGCAGAGACCCCAGCCCCCGTTAAAATAACAACGCTATTTGACTTTGCAAGCTTCTCAAGCAAATCATGTGGTATCTCAATCATATCTGAAAATTATGTGTAAAATCTTTTTTAAACTTCCATTTCTTTCGTGAATTTTCCGTCTTTCATAACTATCATATCGTCGAAGTAAACAGTGGGCTTTTTAACTAATCCGTCAAGATGACTGCTTACGCTTATTTTACCACCCATTGATATATTGTTTCCAAATGCGATATGAATTGTTCCCAAAACTTTTTCATCTTCAAGGATTTGTCCACATAGTTTAGCCTTATAATTAGTTCCAATACCAAATTCAGCAACGGCATTGGAATCTTTCCCTGCTTTATCCAAGATTTCCTGAAGTTTTATGGCTTCGACTCCGCCGTCAATCTTTTGAATATAACCATTTTTCACTTCAACCTTGATTGGTTTCTTCAAAATACCAATTCCTGCAAAAGAACCGTCAAAGACAATGACACCATTGGATTTTTTCTCCCAGGGTGCAACATAAACCTCACCGGAGGGTAAATTTCCACTCTCTCCAATCTTTCTGAGCACACCGGTGCTTGGTATTATTCTTCTATCTTTTATATTCATAATAAAGTCAGTTCCTGCTTTTGTAGTAACCCTTACATAAGCAACACGCTTCATTCTGTTAAAAACCATATCCGTTAATTGGACTATTTTGTCGGGATTAGCTCCAAAACACCTTTCAATAGTTTCAAGAGTTATGCCGGGCATAGTTCCAATCCTGACTCCCTTGCTCGAAGCCTCTCTACGAGCATCTGTGTGGGTAAGAGAACGATAAGTGGGACACACGCACACATCAACATTTTTCATCAGGTCGGCTATTTGCTCGGGGGGTTCCTGTCCATTCATATCTCTTGCTTTCATTTCAGCATAAATGGCTTCTAAAGAAAGTCTCTTTCCCACTTCAAAGAATACTTTTCCTATATCGCTTAAATATTCATCTGTTAAAACTAAAAATATCTCATCGTTTGATAGTCCCATAAAGTTTTCTAATGCAATCTGCACTGATTCTTCAAGGTTTGATGTTTTTGCCATAATTTATCCTTAGATTTAAGTTGCAAAAAAATTAGTTTGACTAAAAACCAACTTGAATAAATAAAGGTTGAATTAGTTATACTGTTAAACTAAAAGAATAATTTTATGTTTTGTTTCAGACGTAAATTAACAATTAATTAAATAAAACTCAATTCTTTTTTTTTAATTCTGCATTAATTGATTTTCTGTTTATTACTGCTTAACTACAAAAGAAAAATGACGATATTAAATACTGGTACTGTTTATTAAGTTTACATTGCTTATAAATCAAGCAAAGATGAATATATTCCTGATTCTGTTTGCTTTGTTTTGTTCAAATGTAAACATAACTTAAGATGATTCTTTAATTGCTTTTGAAATGAATGAGCTTGATATAATTTTAATAGGTATTTTTCTATTCCTGACAATTATCAACCTTTTAATATTGATTTCAAGGCGAAGGTTCATATTAAAAGAGAGAAAAAGATTCCAAGAGCAGATAAACAAGGAAAAATGGGAAAAGGCTTATATAAATGAAATGAATGCTGAGCTCGAAAACTCACGCCTTCAACTTCAGGAAATCAACGAGCGACTTCAAAATGAAATATCAGCAAGATTAGCAACCGAAGTTTCACTTAGCGAAAGCCTTGGAACTTTCTTCACAATTCTGCATTCCTCCCCGTTTGCAATAGTTTTGATAATGTTCCCCGAAGGAAATGTGATAGAAACCAATTCAAACTTCTACAAAATGTTTGGGCTCGAAAAATCAGATATACCGTCGGATGCTCTTATCCAAAAATTACCAATCTGGAAAAATTCATCGGACTTTTCTATTATTCAACAAAAAATTGGCGAAAAGTCTCATATTAGGGAATATGAACTTGATATGCAAAAGAAAAATTCTGAGGATGTTAATGCTGTTATAACCGCCAAAACAATAGACCTATACGGGAAAAAGTGCCTTGTAACAATATTTCAGGACGTAACTGAAAAGAAAAAAGAAGCCGAGTTGCTCAGAAAAACAAAAGAAGCAGCAGACGAAGCTAGCAGGCTAAAAGGCGAATTTCTTGCTAATATGTCGCACGAAATTAGAACTCCTATGAACTCTATCCTTGGTTTCAGTGAACTACTTTTGACCAGAATTCAAGATGAAACTAATCGTGAGTATGTCAAAACCATTTTGAACAGCGGAAGAAATTTACTCACGCTTCTTAATGATATTCTTGATTTATCCAAAATTGAAGCCGGGAAGCTTGAATTGCAGTTCAATCCAGCCAATTTTAAAGAGCTTATTCGAGATGTCAAACAAATTTTTATCATTAAGGCAAATGAAAAAAAGTTGGATTTGGACTATCAAATTGACCCTGATGTCCCCGATTATCTGATAATAGACGAAACACGACTGAGACAAATACTGCTTAATCTTGTTGGAAATGCTATAAAGTTTACCAAAAGCGGATTCGTTAATATAAATGCTTTCTCCCGAAAGGTTTATGATAAAAGCATTGATTTAATCATCGAAGTTGCTGACAGTGGCATTGGAATTCCAAAAGAGCAAATGAATGTTATCTTTGAAGCATTCAGACAACAGGACGGTCAATCACAAAAAGTCTATGGCGGAACAGGGCTCGGGCTGACTATTACAAAAAGACTCGTTGAAATGATGAACGGTTATATCACTCTCGAAAGCGAATTAAACCATGGAAGTACGTTCAGAATTTTCCTCCCAGATATTCAAATCCCTGATAATTCTGATATCCAGATAAGCGAAGAAAAAGAATCTGCCGATATTTTTGATGTAGAATTTCAAGGTTCTACTGTTCTCATCGTTGATGATACCGATGTTAACCGTCAGCTAATTATTGAAATCCTGAAAAATCATAATTTGAAGCTCATTCAAGCTAATAACGGAAAATACGCAGTCGAATTTACAAATCAATTCAAACCAGACATTGTCTTTATGGATATAAAAATGCCTGTCATGAATGGATTTGAAGCCACTAAAATGATTAAAGAAAATCCTGATACAAAAGCTATACCAGTTATTGCCCTGACTGCTTCGACTATGAAATCGGACGAAAGTAAAATTCAACAAATAGGATTCAACGGTTTCATTCGAAAGCCGCTCGAGAGAAAAGAGCTTTTCGAGACTCTTCTTAAATTTCTTCCTTACTCTAAGCCAGAACAAACAAAAGACAATTCAGTTCCTTCATTTGATCCAAATGATGTTGTCAAATCTTCGATTGAACCTATTGATATCAATGAAAATATTGACAAGGCTGTCCTCGAAAGACTCACCGGCGAGCTACTTGAAACCTGTAATAAGCTAAAAAAATCTATGATGATTGGCGCTATCAAAAAGTTCGCCAACGAAATTAAAAACATTGGCGAAGAAAACAAAATTAACTCTCTTATCAATTTCGGGGAACAACTTTGTGGATTTACTGACAGACTTGCTCTCGATAAAATTATAATTTTTCTTGATGAATATTCCCAGCTAACAAAAAAAATAGCAGAAAACTGAATCAGAGGTCATGAATTACATATTTTACCACTCCTTGAATCTGAAATTCGATATAATCCTCTATTTTTCTTGTAACAAATTTTTTATTTGCTGAAACGAGCAAAACTTCGCCGTCGTTCTCAACATATGTCTTGACTGTAAGCTCACCGTTCAAGGAAGCAATAACTATTTTCCCTGATGATGGTTTTTCGGATCTGTCAACAATTAAAACATCACCATCAAAAATATTTTTGCCTATCATACTTTCGCCGGTAACCCTGACAAGATAGGTGTCCTCGGGATGTGGAGCTAACAAACGGCTCAAATCCAGTTCGGATTTCTCATAATCAGTTTGTTTGCTTTTTTTTAATTCAGTTTGTGCGTTAATTAACTCACTCTCGAACTCAAACCTCAATTGACGGCTAAGGTCTGTTACCTTTCTCGCTCTCATAGCCTGATTAAAAATTATAGAGAATGTATTACTTTTCTGACAACACCAATTAAATGATGATTGATATATTCCTCACGCATTAATGGCATAAAGGACAAATTAGCCGATATCAGATACTTTTCATTGTCAATTTCCTTGTATATTTTGACAGTCATCTCGCCATTAACTGAAACGATGACATATTTTCCGTCAACTGGCTCTATTCCGGCATCAACAATAAGAATGTCTCCATTCCTGATTTCAGCTCCTTTGCCAAAATCACCTGTAACCCTTGCAAATAGTGTCGTTGCAGGATGTTCAATCAAAAATTCATTTAAATCAACTACCTTATCTATATCCGGTTCTATAATATCAGGATAGCCAGCAGGGACTGACATTGCAAAGAATGGTATCTTAGTTCCTGCGTTTGAACTAATATCCAGAAGCTCAACGTTGTTCATAACAAACTCCAAAAAATTTAAGATCCCCCCGAATGTAATTTTTAAAATAAAATTTAATTCAAAAAATTCCTAAAGATTTTTTTGGATACTAAAAAATTTTTTTGAAATTCCGATTCTGATCTATCCTCAATTCGATCAAGGTTTAGGGCAAAATAACAGGACTGTTGAACTTAATATTAAATAAGTTACATTGTTTTTTGAAGGAATAAAATTTTATATTAAAAAATCAACAAAGCATCTCCATAAGCATAGAATCTATATTCCTGCTTCATAGCTCTTTTGTAAGCTTTAAAAATGTTATCCTTGCCAGCAAAAGCGGCTGAGAGCAGTAACGAAGGAGATGCCGGGGGATGAAAATTAGTTACGAGGTTATTAACAATTTTAAACTCATAAGGGGGGTAAATAAACTTATCTGTCCATCCTTTGTTGGGCTTGACAGTCCCTGAGGTTAACACCGAAGATTCAAGAGCACGTGCAACACTTGCGCCGAAGGCAAAAACTTTTTTCTTAGCCTTCAAAGATTTATTAATTGTTTCAGCGGCTTCCCGGGATATATGAAAATATTCCGAATACATCCTGTGCTTTGTTAAATCCTCCACTTCGATTTTTTCGAATATTCCTTGACCAATATTCAGAAGAATTTTTGCGATTCTGACCCCCTTGTTCTCTATTGCTTGTAATAGTTCGGGCGTTAGATGCAATCCGGCAGTTGGTGGTGCAATCGAAGCAAGACATTCGTCGTTTGCGAAAACGCATTGATAAGATACCTTATCTTCTTCAGTAGGTTCTCTTTTTATATAATCCGGCAAAGGCATTTCGCCAATTCTTTCTATCACATTAAATAAATTTCCATCGTAGCTAAATCTGACTGTTCTGCCGCGTGAAGTTGTATTATCAATTACTTCACAATAAAATCTGTTGTTATCAAAATAAATTTTATTTCCAATTCTGACTTTTCTTGCAGGCTCAACCAAAACATCCCATATTCTTTCTGCTGACTTGAGTTCTCTTAGCAACATTACTTCAATCTTGGCGTTGGTTTTCTCTTTTTTGCCATATAACCTTGCAGGAAAAACTTTTGTTTCGTTCAATACTATGCAATCTCCTTTATGCATATAGGACAAGATGTCTTTGAATATTTTATCTTCTATTTCACCGGTTTCCTTATTTAATACCATCATTTTAGCTGAGTCTCTCGGTTCTGCGGGAAATTTTGCAACAACATTCTTTTGCATTGTGTATTTAAATTCAGAAAGTTTCATTATTCGACCTAACTTAAAAAAATAACAGAATCTTTAATAAAAATTGACAAATTATTTAATGTAATATACAATATTCAAACAGGGTTCGTCAAGTAATTTTTTTTACCTTTTAATTTTTCTTTAAACTTTTGTTGCGTTAAAAATAATTTCGTTCATTCTCGAAATGAAATCTGCCGGCTCGTTTAGATATCCTTCCAAAAGTAAAGCTCCTTCAAAGAGCTGTAAAACAGATATTGTAATAATTTCATCATTTTCATCTGCTATTAACCTTTTTGCGAGATTTTTAATTACCGGATGGGACATATTGACTTCCAGTATTCTTCTTGGCATTTTGAATTCTTTATCCATATATTGCATCATTTTTTCAAGCTGTTTATCCATACCCGAACTTCCAACAACCAGGGTAACAGGCGATTCGACCAACCTGACTGATTCCCTGACATCTTCGACTTTGTCTCCAAGAATACGTTTGAAAACATCAATAAGGGATTTGCTTAAATCGGGACTTAAAGCATCAGGCTTGTTGCTCACTGTTTCATCGAATTTAATATCGCTTTTATCTGCCGACACTAATTTCTTCTTGTCGTATTCCCTGATTTGCGGAATCGTGAAAACATCAACCGGATCGGTCAGATAAATTACCTCAAAATCGTTTTTAAGAAAATATTCGATATTAGGATTCTTCTGAATGACATCTCTTGAATTCCCCAAAACATAATAAATATCATTCTGATTTTCTTTCATCCTTGAAACATATTCCTTCAAAGAGATGTATTCATCGGGCTGGGTTTTGGATGTTCCGAAAAGCATCAAATCAATTAATTTGTCCCGATTTGTAAAATCAGAATTTAGTCCGAGTTTAAATATTGAACCAAAATTTTTGAAGAATTTAATATATTTATCTTTTTGTGTTTGAAACCAATCTTCGAGAAATGACAGTATTTTTGAAGTCAGAATGCTATTTATTTTAGCCATAACGGGTGAGTATTGGGTTACTTCTCTCGAGACATTCAAAGGTAAATCTTCAGTATCAACAACCCCCTTGATAAATTTGAGATAGTCTGGCAGCAATTCTTTGCAATCATCTTGAATGAAAACTTTTTTTGAATAGAGCAAGAGCGATTTTTCGTCGAAATCCCTAAATATAAATGATGGGGCAGATTGGGGAATAAACAGCAGTGCTTTGAAATTCAAAATGCCCTCAAGCGACAAATGAAGATGGCCAAGTGGTTCTTCGTAATCATTTGTTATAAATTTGTAAAATTCCGTTAGTTCTTCTTCTTTGATATCTTCTTTTCTACGATGCCATAAAGCAGTTACTGTATTTACTTTTTGGCTGTTAACATAAATCGGAAAATCAACAAAATTCGAATACTTGTTCAAAATTGATTTAATAGTTTTTTCATCACAGAATTGCTTATGCTCATCTTTTAATTTTAAATAAATATTAGTTCCTCTGCTTGATTTTTCAATTTCCTCAATTGTAAAAAAACCATCACCCTTCGAAATCCACCGATAAGCCTTTGAGTCCTTTTCAATGCTTCTTGTTTCTATTGTAACTTGTTCGGCAACCATAAAAACAGAATAAAAACCAACCCCAAACTGTCCAATAAGACTTGCATCAAGCGTGGTTTTCTCTTCTTTTATCTTTTGAAGAAATTGAAGAGTTCCTGAACTTGCAACAGTTCCTATCTGTTCGATTAATTCCTCTTTGGTCATCCCAATTCCTGTGTCCTCGATTGAAATGCTCTGCTCATCCTTATTTAAAGTTATAGAAATTTTGAGCTCACTCTCAGGTTCAAGAATATCATTATCAATTAACCTTCGAAATCTGACTTTATTTAAAGCATCAGATGAATTAGAAACAAGCTCTCTTAAAAATACTTCAGGATGGGTATAAAGACTATGCACTATCAAATTCAAGAGCTGTTTCATTTCTGCTTTGAATTCGAATTCCTGTATGTTCTTATTTTGATTTTTTTCCATAAATACTTAAAAATTAACCTACAAACCAATTGAAAATTTACAGCAAAGTTTTGACGTCAGCTAATTTTATTTATTGAAAACACAATTATTTTTCTAAATTTGAGTTTTTGGAACATATCTTTTATAAAATATAATGGAGTGATTTATGAGAAAAGTTATTTTCCTGTTATTATTTTTGCTTGCCATTCCACTCTTGGCGGATGATACTGAGGAACAATCAACAAAAGAATTCCTTAAAATCGGACCTTTCATCACAGGCAAAGGAGGTGTTAATACAATTGACCCACCTCAGGGAATAAAAAATGGTTTTGCTGTTGTTCCTTTGCCCGATTTTGGGTTAAGCACCCTTATACCTTTCACACCTAACGGACAAACAGGTGCTTTAATTGATTTATCCTATTCAAGTTATGCCTATAAACTGAAAATTTATAACAATGAAGACATAAATTGGGTCGAAAAATTCAGCTATTTTAGTATTGGTCCTAATTTTTATTTTTCGGGCTTTACTGTTGGTATTAATTTTGGTTTTCCAATGGGTGGGACTATTAGCGAGAGCAAATTACAATCTCAGCTGGACATAAAATCTGATGATATGGCTATGTTGCTTGAGCTGAAGTTAGGTGCTATGCTCGAAATCGTTAAAACTCCTGCTGGAATCTTTAATTTTATTATTCAAGGCGGCTATTATCTTTCAGGTTTATATAAATCTGAGAATATCAAATTCAATCCTCAACCTGCTCAGCTTTCTCTTGGATTGAATTTCTTATTCAACACTTTTAATATTTATGACCAAGATCATTGATTGATTTTATTTCTGATATCAAATTGGGAGGTAAGATCAGATACACGGTCTTGAATAATTTATTGGTTATAATGATAATGACCAATATCTTATTCGTTTTTCAGCTTAATGCTCAGGATACAACAAAGCATCAGTCAAAGCAACAGATTAAACTGCCTGTCCAACTGTTACAGGAAGATATTGATAGTATTATAGATAACCCCGACTTTGCAAATGCACTGATCGGGGTTTCTGTTTTCTCCTTAGAGACTGGTGAATTTTTATACCGTCGTAACGATTCAAAAAATTTTATACCCGCTTCAACTCTGAAAATCTTGACCACAGCAACAGCTCTGGAATATCTCGGTCCCGATTTTTTTTATACCACTAATCTTTATCTCGATGGGGAAATCAAATCAAACAATGAATTTGTTGGGAACATAATATTCAGAGGGGCTGGCGATCCAACCTTCTCATCTTTTTTTCTTGAAAATCCTTTGAAAGTAATTGATTTTTTTGTTGATAAACTTGATTCGTTAGGTATTAAGTCAATCAAGGGGAATCTTGTAGCCGACAATAGATATTTCGACAAAAACTATTATGCCCAGGGTTGGGCAATAGATGATGTGGTGTATCCTTATTCAGCTCAGGTAGATGCACTATCATTCAATGATAATAAAATTGACATAATAATTAAACCATCAAAAAAACCATTTACATTATCAAACATAAGCACAATTCCACAGAACAATTATCTCAGAATTGTTAATAATGTTCTGACTGAATTACAAAGCGAATCATTTATTTACCCCAAAAGAGATTTTTCTTCAAACAATATCGAACTTTTCGGCTCTATTCAGTATGATTCGTTGTATAAGTTCCAGAAAAAACTTTCAGTTTCTATCCACAACCCTTCAATATTTTTTCTTTCATTTATTAAACAATCACTCGAAGAGAGAAATATAAGGTTTAAAGGTGCCTTGCTTAACATAGATGATATTTATCCAAACTTTACTTATAATCAATTGAAACCACTTTGTAACTTCAAATCTCCGGCTCTTAGCCAAATTATCACAGTCATAAATTCCCAAAGCCATAATTTAGCTGCCGAAATGCTTTTAAAAACAATTGGGAAAGAAGTTACAGGTTTGGGTTCCACCGAATCTGGCATTGAAGTCGTCAAAAGATACATTACAAAAACAGGAATACCTGCTGATAATATTACCATTGCTGATGGTTCCGGCTTATCAAGGTTAAATCTTATTTCTCCAAGATATCTGATTCATCTGCTTTCTAATATTTATAATTCAAAATATAAAGATATTTTTATCAACTCTCTGGCTGTTGCCGGGCGATCTGGAACATTACAGAAAAGAATGAAAAAATCTCTGGCAGAAACAAATGTTTTTGCAAAAACAGGTTCTCTGCAATCTAATTCATCAATTTGCGGCTATGTTCGCAATAAGGACAATCAATTTCTTGCTTTTGTAATTATGATTATGAATTACACCGTCCCTGAAAGCCTTGCTCAAAATTTACAAGATCTGATCTGTATGAGACTCGCTGCTTTCTCAAATAAATAGAACTTATTCTTCTGCTTTATACCTGATTAATTGACGCTTCCAGCCATTGAACCTTTCAATTCGGGATGGATTGTATTTATTTGTGCTGTCAGACCTTGTTAATATGTTATATGGATCGAATTGCCACATATAAATTCCTATGTTTTGTTGAAACCATAAGCGTTCATTTTTTTGGGTAATTATTTCAATATTTGATTTGACAGTGTCATCGTTAAAATAATAATCGAAGAAAGTTTTTCTGTCATCCTTTAGAATAATGGGCAGCAGCATTAGTGTTTCTTTGGGAAATAATACCTTTTCCAAACTAAGCCGAGTGCCATTTATTGTTATGTGCAGGCTAACAATGACTTTATTATTCTCAAATACGTAGTTGCTGTCGCTGCTAATGTTGGCAAAAATATTCCAGTCGTTTACATCCAAATCTCCAATTTTGAACCAAGTTAGCCCGATATCCCGGATTGAGTCAGTTGCTCCGCTATACAGCCTGAATAATTTACTACCCTCTTTTGATAAATATAATGTATCTATCGGCTTATTGTTTTTATATCTTAATATCGGATAGGCTATTTTATCCAGAACAGTCTGCTTTGAAATTACAACAAAAGAGTCAATTGATTCAGTCCCGGGGACAATGTTGAAATTTCCATCAATTTCATTAAATTCATAAACCCAATAGTTCCCAACCTTTAACGGAAAAAATTTGATTGTTTCAGGTGGATTATAAACAGGTGC
>CALHRB010000172.1 GCA_938038165.1 Candidatus Kapaibacterium sp.
GATACTATTTCAATTTATCAGAGAGAAAGATTAGCAAAAGGTGCAGATATCATTAATGAGCTTTATAAAAAAAATAAGCAAAATGCAAAAGAACAAATTGCAATTAATATTCATTTGGACTCGCGTGAAACAAAACAAAAGATAGATATTTTCTTTTATCATCAGGAGAATGATAAAAAAGGTGAAATTATAGCTAAAACTCTTTTGAATACTATAAAAGACAAATATGACAAAAATCAGCCGGGCAGGGGTTACAAAGGAACAGTTAGCACAAGAAACTTGTATATGTTAAAAAATACCATTCCAACAACAATTTATATCGAGCTTGGTAATATTCAGAACGATAGGGATCAAATAAGATTTATTGAATTTAACAATCGTCAAGCGATAGCAAATTGGCTTTTTGACGGACTAGAAAAAGCTTTTTTCCCTAAAAATTAAAATGTTGATAATATTTGTAATCATATTGTTGTAAAATTTACCTTTTATTACATTTCTTTAATTGTTTTGTATATACTTAAATGTCTAATTTTGTAATAATTATTATATGAATATTATTTTTTTAAAGGACAAAAGATGAATATACTGGTTTTGAATTGTGGAAGTTCATCTCTGAAATTTCAGATTATTGAAACAGATATGGATATGATTAATTCCGATAGCGACAAAATGTTGGCTAAAGGATTAATCGAAAGAGTAGGGAGTCAGTCACTAATATCTTTTCAAGTAGTAGGAAAGCCTTCATTTAAATCAGCAGAACCACTCAGGGATCACAAAATTGCACTGATGTATGCAATCAAATGGATAACAAATCCTGAAACAGAAATACCCGGAATAAAAGATATCAGCGATATCCACGCTATTGGTCACCGTTGTGTTCACGGAGCAGAAAGATTCAAAAAAGCAGTCAAAATAGACAATGATGTTATTGATGGAATTGAGGATTGCATTCCACTGGCTCCATTGCATAATCCTGCGAATTTAAAGGGTATATATGCTGCCCGTGATATTTTCGGTCCATCAGTTCCACAGGTAGCAATTTTTGACACTGCTTTTCATTCAACTATACCTGAAACAACTTACATGTATGCAATACCTTATCAGTTCTACAGAAGATTTAAGATAAGGAAATACGGTTTCCATGGCACATCTCATAGGTATATTGCCTATAGATATAGAATTTTGAATAATCTCGAACGAGAGCAAGTCAATATAATTTCGCTCCATTTGGGAAATGGATGCTCGGCTTGTGCAATTAAAAATGGATTTTCTCTTGATACTTCAATGGGTTTGACGCCATTGGATGGTTTAATGATGGGAACAAGGTGCGGCGATATCGATCCATCCGTTATTGAATTTCTTGCTCATAACGAAGGTATTACGATTGATGAAGTATTTTCCGTATTGAATAAGCGTTCCGGATTATTGGGTATCTCAGGTTTGACAAATGATATGCGTGATTTACTTGAAGAAGAAAAAGAACATAAAGACAGAAGAGCAACACTGGCTATTGATATGTTTTGCAACAGAATAAGAAAATATATCGGGGCGTATATGGCTGCTATGAATGGTGTGGAATCTATTTGTTTTACTGGTGGAATTGGTGAAAATTCACCCGACATCCGAAGAAGAGCTATAAAAGGCTTGGAATGGTTCGGAATTGAGCTTGATGATGAACTTAATAATTTGGCAGTTCGCTCCAAAGAAATGTTGATTAGCTCTGAAAATAGCAGAATTAAGGTTTATGTTATTCCAACAAACGAAGAACTTTTATTAGCCCGAGATACTTTGAGAGTAGTTATTGATGCCAAAAGAATCTGGTAGAAACAATTTTGTGTAAAAATTAATTTTTAAGGAAATGAAATGAGTGATTTCACAGAAAACATGAGGGCAAAAGCAAAAAGTAGGAATTATAAAGTTGCTTTTCCCGACTCTGAGGATTTAAGAACTTTAAAGACGGCAGAATTTTTAATTAACAACAAAATAGCGCAGCCTGTTTTAGTCGGTAATATTGATAATATAAACAAATTAGCTCAAGAAAATTCAGTTAACCTTAATGGAATTGAAATTATTAATCCAATTCAATCCCCTCTTATTGAAAAATTTGCTGATATGCTCTATGAAAAGCGAAAAGCAAAAGGTATGACACTGGAACAAGCAATCGAAACAGTAAAGAATCCTCTTTACTTCGCTGGTTTTTTACTTGAGACAGATGTTGTTAAAGTCGTTGTTGGAGGCAACGTCTCTTCTACTGGTGACGTTATTAGAGCTGCAATTTTTTCTGTTGGTGTAGCCGAAGGAATATCAATTGTAAGTAGTTATTTTATAATGGTTCTACCTGAACGGATGTTGTGTTTTGCAGATTGTGCTGTTAATCCAGATCCGACTGACGTCCAACTTGCGGATATAGCAATAAGCTCGGCAAGGAATTTCAGGGCTGTAACAGGCGAGGATCCCAAAATAGCTATGCTATCATTTTCGACAAAAGGCAGTGCAACACATCCACATGTTGATAAGGTCATACAAGCTACAAATTATGTGAGGGAAAAAGCCCCTGACCTTTTAGTAGATGGAGAAATGCAAGCAGACGCAGCCTTAATACCCTCAATAGGCGAAAGAAAATGCAAAGGGTCACCTGTAGCAGGCAAAGCAAATGTTTTAATTTTTCCAGATCTCGATGCCGGAAATATCGGTTATAAGCTGACTGAAAGACTTGCCGGAGCAGAGGCTGTCGGTCCTATTGTTCAAGGTCTGAAAAAGCCATACTGCGATCTCTCAAGAGGTTGTAGTGTTGACGACATGATAAACGTTACTGCAATATGCAGTTTAATGGCTTGATTAAATAGATTATGATGTTGTGATAATTAACCCGGTCATTTGACCGATTTAATTTATTTTTATCATAGGAGTGTTTAATGTCCAAAAATACAGTCATACTTAAAGGATTGATTTATCAATCTGCTCTAGAGTTTTTGTGGAATGAAGGTTTCGTTGGTGTTCCATATCAAGGAATTACAAATGCAACCGGATCGTGTGAAGCTGTTAGTAATGTATTTACATTAAAGGAAGAGTCTTTTCAGACTTTATCTCAAACAGTTCAACTTCATCTCGAAAGAGACATTATATTAAATGGTTTGCCGAGAATGTTCTCAACTAATCGTTCTTTCAGGAAAGATAACAAGAACTGGAGTTCAGACGGTCGTCATTTGAATGATTTTGAATTGCTTGAAACCGAAGCTTTAGATACTGACCTGAATTGGTTGTTGAAACATTGCAGCGATTTATTGAATTATATTTTCACAAATACTCTTCACATATCCTCTAAGTATGGATTATTAACACCAGAACAACATCATAACCTGTACCTATATTACGAAAAGGGATTTCAAATTATTACCTATACCGATGCAATAGAAATACTGCAAAAAGAATATTCTCTCAATATCAATTGGGGGGATGATTTGAAATCCGAACACGAACAAATGCTTGTCAGATATTTTGACAGCAATTTGATGATAACTCACTATCCAGAGCTAATAAAGTTTTTTAATATGAAGCTTACAAGAAATTGTGATCCATCGCGGCAAACATGTGAATGTGTGGATGTGATCCTCAAGCATTCCGGTGAATCTATCGGTGGATCTGTTCGTGAATACGACTATGATATTCTGAAAAAGAGGCTATACGAAGGGACTATGATAAAGCAGCTTAAAGAGTTGAAAATCCAACATGACAATAAACCTGAAGAAATAACTGATAGTTTCGAAGAGTATCTTAATTTATTCAAGAATAATCCTGTCGAAAGATCCGGCATGGGATTAGGCTTTGGCAGAGTAACACAGTTTATTCTTGGTTCTGATGAAATTATTCCATTCTGAAATCATATAGGAAAAATTATGGCATTAATTCTTGATGGAAGTGGTCTGACAACAGAGAAACTTGAACAAATAGCAAGACATAAAGCAAAAGTAGAAATTTCTTCTGATGCAATTGAAAGAATCAAAGCTTGCAGAGCAATGCTCGAAGATAAACTAAAAGCAAAAGAGATAATGTATGGAACAAATACTGGTATAGGTGAATTTTCGGAAATAGTTCTTTCAGATGAGCAAGTTAGAAATTTTCAAAAGTATTTGATTTATAATCATTCTGCGGGTATAGGAGAGCCAGTCGCTGAAGAATTTGTGAGAGCAGCCATTGCCTCAAGAATTAATGTTCATGCTCATGGTAATTCCGGGTGCCGTCCCGAAATTACCTTGACTTTGATAGAAATGCTTAACAAAGATGTTATCCCTGTGGTTTGCCAAAAAGGTTCAGTTGGTGCCTGTGGTGATTTAGCACCGATGTCTCAGATAGCTCTTCTTATGATGGGCGAAGGTGAAGCATTTTACCAGGGCGAGAGACTTCCAGGCAAACTTACTTTCGAAAAGGCAGGTATAAGAATTCCTGGACTCGAAGCAAGAGACGGCCTGGCAATTATTAATGGCTCGAATTTGCTTACATCAATGAGTGCATTGCACATAAATGATTTCAAGCGAATTATTAAACAAGCAGAAATAGCGGCTGCTATGTCGCTTGAAGCTTTACTCGCAAATATGAAACCATACGATCACAGGTTGCACAGGCTAAGAGGTTTTAATGGTGCAATCAAAAGCGCCTCCGCTATCAGAAAATGTATCGAGGGAAGTGATTTATTAACTGGAAAAGTAAAAACAAAAGTCCAAGATGCTTATTCAATGCGTTCAACTCCTCAAGTAATTGGTGCTGCAAGAGATGCTATTGAATATGCAAAATCTCAGGTCGAGATCGAATTGAATGGTGTTGGGGATAATCCAATTTTTATTCCAGAGGATAAACTTACTTTGACAGGTGCCAACTTTCAGGGAACACCGGTCAGTCTTCCAATGGATTTTGCAGGTGCTTCAATAACTATGGTTTGTGTTCTTTCTGAAAGAAGATTGAACAGATTGTTAAATCCGGCTTTAAGTCAGGGACTTCCTGCATTTTTAACTAAAGAGCCCGGATTTTATTCAGGTCTTATGCTAAGCCAATATACCGCTGATTCATTAATCGTTGAGCAAAGAATACTCTCGATGCCAGCATCAATTCAGTCAATTCCAGCTGCAGCTGATCAGGAAGATTTTGTCTCGATGGGAATGAATACTGCACTTAAAAATCAGCAGATACTTGATAATGCTTGTGGTATTCTCGGTATAGAATTTATGGCTGCTGCTCAGGCTCTTGATTTTAGAAAATTTACAAATGGTTTCGGAGTCCAATCAGCTGTGAAAACAATAAGAAAATATGTGGATTTTCTTGATGTTGATAGACCTCTTTACCCTGACCATAACAAGATGAAGGAATTAGTAAAATCCAATGAGATACTGATTAATGTTGAGAATTTAATTGGTTCCTTAGATGATTGATAATAATCAACGAGATAGATATGCAAATTAAAAGTTTGAATTATTTTATCCAGAAAGCCAAGAACACACCAACTAAAAAATTAGTAGTGGCAGCTGCAGAGGATGAACCTGTCCTTTCAGCTATATCAGAAGCAATAAAAGAGAATATAATAGAACCAATATTAGTAGGAAATGCAAAAAAGATTGAAAACATTGCATCTCTTATCAAATTTTCATTGAGCGGTATAGAAATTATTAACGAAGAGAATCCTTCTGTTGCTTGCAAAATTGCTGTCAATTTAATCCGGGAGGGCAGAGCTCAGATTTTAATGAAAGGCTTGGTTGGGACTGCCGATTATCTTAGAGCTATCCTCGATAAAGAAAATGGTCTGAGAAAGGGAGAATTGCTGAGCCATATCGGTTGTTTTGAATTAAAGAACTACCATAAAATCCTTTCATTGACTGATGCTGCTCAGAATATATCACCAAGTTTGGAAGAAAAAGTTTCGATAATCAACAATGCGGTTGATTTTCTAAGACGTTTAGGCATCGAAAAACCAAAAGTTGCCTGTGTTGCAGCTGTTGAAACGGTAACCACAAAAATGCAGGCAACAATTGATGCGGCTTTGCTAACAGTGATGAACCGCAGGAATCAGATCAAAGGATGTATTATTGATGGACCTCTCGGTTTTGATAATGCAATATCCTCGGAAGCAGCCCATCATAAAGGTATAATAAGCGAAGTTGTCGGCGATCCTGATCTTATTCTTACTCCTGACATACAATCAGGGAATGTCTTATATAAATCATTTACTTATATGGCTGGCGGAACTGTTGCGGCAGTCATTCTTGGTGCAGCTGTTCCTGTAATTTTAACTTCAAGGGCTGATACTGACAGAAGCAAACTTACATCAATCGCTTTAGCTGCTTGTTATTGATTTTAATAATAGGAATGTATGAGAATATTAGCAATTAATCCAGGTTCGACTTCCACCAAAATAGCTGTATTTAATAATATTGAAGATATCTTTACTAAAACATTAAGACACAGTGTTGATGAATTAGCAGAGTTTCCAAGAATTATTAATCAATATGAGTTTAGAAAAAGAATAATAATCAATTCTCTTGAAAACGCATCAATACAACTTAATAGTCTTGATGCTATTGTTGGACGCGGTGGACTGATTAAACCTATACCTGGGGGTGTTTATCGTGTCAATGATTTGATGATTGAGGATATCCGAAAAGAACTTCTTGGAGAACATGCCTCGAATTTAGGAGCTATTCTGGCAAAAGAATTAGCCGAAGAATCAGGGAAAAAAATTGGAGCATTTATTGTTGACCCCGTGGTTGTTGACGAAATGCACGATCTTGCAAGATTTTCAGGTCATCCCGAATTACCAAGAATAAGCATTTTTCATGCATTAAATCAAAAAGCTGTGTCAAGAAGATTTGCACGTGAAAAGAAACTTGATTACAATAATTTAAATTTAATCGTTGTACACCTCGGTGGTGGTATAACTGTCGGAGTTCATAAAAATGGAAAAGTGATTGACGTCAATAATGGTCTTGATGGTGATGGACCATTTTCTGCAGAAAGAACCGGGAGTTTACCTGTTGGCGCTTTGGTTAGACTTTGCTTTTCGGGTAAATATGAAATCAACGAGATCAGAAAAATGATCACTGGTAAGGGTGGATTAGTTGCTTATCTGAATACTAATAATGCTTTTGAAATTGAGGAGAGAATCAGATCTGGGGACAAATATGCAGAAACTGTATTTCAGGCTATGGAATATCAAATATCAAAAGAAATCGGAGCTTGCGCCGCTGTTCTTAATGGTGATGTTGATGCAATCCTTATTACTGGCGGTCTTGCAAATTCTTCTTTACTTGTGAACTGGATAAAGAAAAGAACAAGTTTTATCGCTCCAATTTATGTATATCCTGGTGAAGATGAAATGAAAGCACTCGCTGAAGGTGTTTATTATGCTCTTACTGGCGAAATTCCCATAAATGAATACAAATAGCTTCTAACCAATGGATTTACAAAAAAAAATCGAATCGTATCTAAAATTTCAGTTTCATGATGAAAGTTTTATATATTTAGAAAAGAACTGTAATACTGAATTTTTTGATAATGTTAAAAAAAAAGAAGCTATTATTGATAACAAAACCACAAAGCAGTCAATTATTAGCCAAATAAATCAAAGTCGTGATTTTCCAGAAAATGATCTCTTTGCAGAAGAGCCTCAATGGTCAAAAAGCGATAATTTAGAAGACCTTTATTCGCAAATAAAAGACTGTCAGAAATGTCCTTTGGGTTTAACAAGAAAAAATTTTGTTTTTGGAAGTGGTAATCCAAAAGCTGATATTATGTTTATTGGTGAAGCACCAGGTGCAGACGAAGATGAACAAGGACTTCCATTTGTTGGAAGGGCAGGGCAGTTACTTACAAAAATTATTGAATCAATTGCTTTGAAAAGAAGCGATGTTTATATTTGTAATATTCTAAAATGCAGACCACCGAAAAATAGAAAACCCCTAATTAGCGAAACAGATGAGTGTGAACCATATTTATTCAAACAGATTGAAATAATTAAACCAAAATTTATAATTGCTTTGGGCTTAACATCTGCCGAAACACTATTAAAAAAGAAAGTAAAAATGTCTGAAATAGAAGGTAAAATTATAGATTATAAAAGCACCAAAATGTTAGTTACCTACCATCCGGCAGCCCTTCTTAGAAATCCTGAATGGAAAAGAAATGTATGGGAAGATATGAAACTTTTAAGAAAGCTTTATGATGAATATCTGCAAAACATTACAAATTCTTGATTAAATTGCAATTCTGAAGAAACTATTTTTAATTTTTTAACATAAACTTAAAATTTATGAATATTGCAGTGTTGATGGGAGGGATTTCCCCAGAGAGAAATGTTTCTATAAACGGTGGATTGGCTGTTGCAAAAGCATTGAGGGAAAAAGGACATAATGTTATAGCTATCGATCCTACCTTTGGTAAAAATTGTATGATAAGTGATTTCGAATTTATTAATATGTCAGTATTCCCTGACTTCGAAGAACTAAAAAAATATGATACAAAGAATTATATCGAATGCATAAATTCGGAGGTTTTTGAAAATATAGACCTCGCTTTTCTTGTTTTGCACGGGATTAATGGTGAAGACGGTAAAATTCAAGCTTTGCTCGAGTTAAGAGGAGTGCCATATACTGGATCTGGCATCAAAGCCAGTTCAGTAGCTATTGACAAATTGACATCAAAAATGTTGTTTTTGGCAGCTGGCATATCAACTCCTCCTTGGTCGGTCATTAGGCAAAAAGATTACGACAATTATGAATTATTCGAAGAAATCAGAAGCGAGCTTGGAAATAAATTGGTTATAAAACCGAATAATCAGGGCTCAACTGTGGGAATCACCATAGTCAGGGATGGCATTTTAGATGACATTCATCAAGGAATAATAGCCGCTTCAAAATATTCTGAGATAGTTTTAGTTGAACAGTATATTGAAGGGCGTGAAATTACTGTTGGAGTTTTGAATGGAGAGGCTTTGCCGGTGATAGAAATAATTACATCCGAGGGATTTTATGATTATAACCATAAGTATTCCAAGGGCAAGACACAATATATATGTCCTGCCAAGATTAGTGAGGATATCGAAGAATTCACACAAAGTCTTGCTGTTTCGGCATATAATATAATTGATTGTAAGGGGGTTGCTCGGGCTGATTTTAGACTTTCAGACGAAGGACAACCCTTTCTTTTGGAATTGAACACGATCCCCGGATTTACAGAGACCTCTCTGGTTCCGATGGCTGCAAAAGAAGTTGACCTCAATTTTGCAGATTTATGCGAAGAACTGGTTAATTTAGCTTTTAATAAAAATTCAACCAATGAAAAAGATGAGTAAAAAATTGGAAATTTGCGGAATTGGCAATGGATTGATTGACCTGCAATATGAGGTTTCAGATATAGATTTGGAACAACTTAATCTGAAAAAGTCTCAGATGAAAATCGTTTCCGAATCTGAACAGAAAGTATTACTTGAATATCTCAGAAATAAACCTTGCCATATATCAAGTGGTGGTTCCGCAGCTAATACCATGATAGCATTCTCGAAATTTGGGGGAATAGCAGGATACAAAACTGTGCTTGGAAAAGACGAATTTGGAAGTTTTTATTCCAGAGAATTTGAAGAATTAGGGATAGAATTAAGTGCAAATTTTATGGATGACTTTCCGACTGGAACTTGTGTTGTGCTGATAACGCCAGACTCTGAGAGAACAATGAATACTTGTTTGGGTGCTACAGGGCAATTTAATGTTAGCCAGATTGATGAGGAACTGATAAAAAAATCTCAAATGTTATATACCGAAGGTTATAAATTATCATCAGAAAAAAGTGCTGAGGCTGTCATTAAATCTGTTGAAATAGCCAAAAAGAATGATATTTCGGTTGCATTAACATTTTCTGATGTTTTTATCACTCAAAATTTCAGAAATACACTCGAATTGGTTGTAAAAAACTCAGACTTCGTATTTTGTAATGAGCAGGAGGCCATTTCTTTCACGAAAACTTCAGACGTAGAAGAAGCTATTAATGAAATGAAAAGAACAATCCCTAATTTTGCGGTAACACTTGGTAAAAAAGGATCTTATATTTATTGGAAAAAAGACCTAATAAAAATTCCTGCTATTTCCGTGAAAGCTGTTGATACAACTGGAGCAGGTGATATGTTCGCTGCAGGAATTCTTTATGGAATCGTAAAGGGATTAGACATAGAAAAAGCAGGCAAGCTTGCCTCTTATTCTGCCGCAAGAGTAGTTGCCCAATTTGGTGCAAGATTAAATGAAGATCATATCGAAATTATAAACAAGGTAATTGAGAATTAATCTTATGTTAAAAAAAATTTTCATATTATCATTTGTCATCATTTTTTTGTTTTCCTGCGAAAATTTATTGTCTCAGTCAGGAATGAAATTCGCTGAGTTCAAAAAAAAACTAACCTCTTATTTTGATGATGAATTAATAAATGATATTGAAAAATTGATGCCACAGGGTAGTGTTTATAATATTTGGGGATGGGATGTTGGAGATTTTTCCAATGATGAGCATAACGACGTAGCATTTGCTGTAAGAATGTCAGGTGATAAAAGAAAAATAGTTCAAGTTTTCCTTTTTGTTGATATAGATGGCTTTTTGCTGAATGTTGGCACGTACCCTTTTTCTTATGTTGAAATTCCTCTCGAAGTAGGAGTAGTAATAAGAGATAAAACTTGTTTTATAACCAAAAAAAACGAACAATATAATTGGGAGATAATAGGTTATCAATTTAGAGACGGAAACTTAAATCTTAAGGAAAGTTATAGCACTCAGAGGATTTTAAATTATACTTATGAAAATACTCTTGACTATATCAACCTGAAAGGAATAAAAAGATTTGTAACTACAAGTAATAACAAAGAAGAATTTTCTGCTAATTACAAAATAATACCATCTTATCCGCGTGGACGGCAAATTTATAAAGGTTTCTCTAATGAAATAATTGTTGACAGGGTTGAAAATGTTGGAACAGGGGCATATTATTGGAGCGGACCCGATGATGCTTCGTTTAAAGCAAAGTCAGCTTACGATAGTGATAACTTATATTTAACTATTAAGATTATTGACGATCAATTCGTTGCATCAACTTGCGAGAATTGCTATTCAGATTTTTTAGAAATTTGGTTCGATGCTAATCTTTATTCTCAAAATCAATCAAGATATTTTAAGATTATAGATAAAAAAGTTGATTTTGTTAAGAAAATAGACAGAGGAATTTATTCCTTAAAAATTTATCCTGGTGATTTTACTGAAACAAAACCTTATGTCAGGGAGGTTAGTTCTACTGATGATATGGACATATATCAGCAAGAAGCATCAAAAAAGATTAGGGTATCTGCCACCCTTTTTGATAGTCATTATGTTCTTAGATTTAAAATTCCATGGGCATTATTTGGATTTGATAAAGCACCAGTAGATGATAATAATTTTACAGAACTGGGAATTACCCTTATATATAATGATATTGATAACGAATACAGGCCTGAAGAACTATCTCAAATCGCCTCATCAGAAAATTTCGTCAATTTTAACCCGTCCACTTACAGTACTTTGGTTCTAATACCGGACGAGAAGTGGTTTGGTGAATCAATAAATATTTTTGTTGAGGATATATTGAAAAATTTGTTTGACTCAGGTTTTTAAATAATAAAGGGGCTTCATCCTTGAAAAATGAAGCCCCAGAAAATAAATGAATATTTCAATGATTATTTCTTGTCAGCTATGTAAATCAGTTTATACATTTCGTTTCTGCTTTTTGTTCTTAGGTTGCAAAAGTAAACTCCTGAGGGCATATTCTCCGGTTCAAAATGTACTGTGTTAAGTCCCTCATTTAGAATACCCTCAGCGAGAACGGTAATTTCTTTGCCAGTCATATCAATAATTGAAAGCTTAGCGATTTCTTGTTCTTCCAAATTGAACGATATTAAGGTCTTCCCGCTGAAAGGATTTGGAAAAGCATTCAAAACAGGACTACTATTCATTAGAATCAAATCTTCAAGAGTTAATACATAGTCATAAGGTTCCACGTCAGGTAGTTTAGGATTAATTCCAGCTTCGTCAATTAACTTGTAATATTGAAACATTGAATTATTACCGAAGATAATTTTGTTAGCATAAACCGCTCCATAGAGTCTGGTTGAATTAACAAAGGAAACCTCAGCATTGGGTGCAATAATTATGGCGTTAATTATACCGTAATCAAATTTGATTTTATTAGCATAAAAATTATTACTTCCTTTGTATCTGAAAATTGAATTTCCAATTGTTCCATTCTCGGTAATAAATCTCATAGCTCTCGTGTTATTTGTATAAAAGTATAACACATTAACATTTACACTGCCTTGAGTATTATTATAATTCTGATTGAAGTAAAGAATTATATTATTTCCAATGAAATTTAGAGTATTGATTCGATAAGTACCTGGCGAAAAAATAAGTTTTGAGTTCAAGTTCAGATCTATTCTTTTGTAATTACCAGGTCTGAGATAAACTGTTGTTCTTGAAGGTACATTAACATTGGTAGATGAGCTCACCTGAGAAATGCTGACCGATGGAAATGAAGGTAATGGCACACAGTCAGAATTATCAGAATAACCTCCATAGGATGTAAGATTAGAATAAGGGTTAAGAAATAGAGATCCTGCGATCATTGCATCATCAACATAAACATTAGAGTAATCAATGAATAAATGCTCATTACTGATAATATCTCCTTTTATAGTGTTACTTCCGGAGTTAAAGGAAGTCGCCCGGAATTCCATCCTTCCACCGGAAACAACAGAGCCTTCTGATTCTGAGAACGGAGGAATAAAAGTAACATTAGTTCTGCCATAAAGAGTTAAGTCATCAAATTCATTGATTACAACGGCACCCATATTTGTATCAACAACTAAAGGATAATTACCAACTAATTCGGGATAGAGGTCATCATCTAAGCAAGGCTGTTTGCCGTCCCAGACATGCCTTCCAAGAGGAGAAGTTCCTTCTGCTGTTGCAATGCTCACATAACGAACTTCTTCGAAGCATCCTGATTCGTCATTGTTTGGAACAGCAGGAAGAACATCAACATAAATGTCAAAAATTCTATAATCTCCTGAATCAAGCACAGTATTTTCGGGCATAAGGTTTATATCTTCATCGCCATCATAATTTGGATTAACATCAAATCCCCATCCAGAAAGAGAATGAATATACCAGTCCCTCGATCCCTCAAAAATGCTTGCAAGATCGTAATAAAAACCAACATCATGAAGAGGAACATTACCTGTATTTTCGAGCTTGAATCTAAAACCGGCTCTACGATAACCCCTTCCAACATTATAAATCTTTAATAGATGCATTTGGGTGATTTCGAGCTTGGGTTTTTCAGGCATCAGAGTAAATGGGTCTTCATTAAATCCTTCGATCCTGAAAGCAGAATTATTAAGATTGTATGTTTTATTATCAATGGGTGGGGGTGTGTTGACTAAAATTTTTGCAAAAGTATTTTCATAAGCTGTAAAATCGAAAACACCACTCAAAGAAATTTGAAGTACTGCAACATAAAGCGATTGCCAATCGGTTTGTTTGACATAATTACTTAATAACCCTCCCATTTGGAATGTTGGACTTACTGGAATTGGTTCGTTTTGATCATCAGGGACGACAAGCTTCAAGGAATTTCCTGATTTAACGATTGCAATAGAGTCATATTGCCAGGATCCAATGACTGATTGAGTTGCAGGATCCCACTCAGCAAAAAACATCTTTCTGCCTAAAGCAATTGTTGTTGTATCCATTACTTCAAAATTATAATCAACTGATTGATCAATAGAGTAAGTTGGTGAAATATCTCCAATATCGAGTGAAAACGGTCCTATCGTAATAGTTGTTGCTAATTGTAACTCTTTATCTTCACCTCCTGACTTGTATTTTAACGGTGGTAAGAAATAATCTAATAAGGACACTAAATCTAACTGAACACCTAAGACTTCCTTAGGATTACTGAACCGCCTAAGTTTATTGCCACCAGAAAGCGTTTGATAGTTTAAATTTTCCGGGGTTGGATTAGAAACAAAGAAATAAAATTCTGGAGTTTCAGGAATATTGAAGCTCATGATTATCTTGTCTGGATCATCATTGTCTCTTTCAAGATCTATATAATTATTAGCACATAATTCCTGCCATATTCCTTGTTGCCAGTCATATTCCGAAGTAACACATTCAAACAAACTATCACAAAGATCGTTGCTACCCAAGAGTTCGTTTAACATGTTATCATCCATTTCGAAAACCCTTGGGCACAATGTAACAATTGGAAAGTTGACAGGCTTAATATTAAAGGCACTAAATACACTATACCAATATTCAATTGTTGGCGAACATATAGCTGGCGGGAAGCATATATTTTTCCAGCAAATTTGCCAGGGATCAGACCAGGTGGGACACCAGTATGGAACATCAATGCATGGACCTTTGGGTGTGCAAAATTTAAAGCTCCCGCCTATTTTTAAGTCCTTTATTGTTCCACTTAATTGGGTCTCGTAAAAAGGTGGGTCAACTACAAAGGAATTCTCGTCTAATATTCCGATATTTCTTACTGTTTTTATTTCAATAGTATCGCCGCAACCAAAACTTTTTGGTTTTGGATATTCAATAGTATAACTAATTGGATAGTCCACATTAACCTGAGTTGCATCAGTTTGATTGAACTTCATGCATATACCTGCATCAACTCTCAAACCCAATGACATCTCCAATGGCGCATAACCCC
>CALHRB010000173.1 GCA_938038165.1 Candidatus Kapaibacterium sp.
TCAGCATTACTGCTAAGAATATTACCAAAAGTTCGGGCATAGTGAAAAACTGAGGATTGAAAATTCCTTTACGGGCAATTTCCATCATGCCACTTGAGAATGTAACACCGATTAAAACACCAAACGAAGCTACGATTAATGCTTTTCTATAAGTTGAAACCTTGGATCCAACTGCTGAATTGAGGAAGTTTACAGCATCATTTGCAATACCAACATTTAAATCAATTGCACCTAATACCAATAAAACAATAACAAAAAACAGATAAATTTCCATAAAATTTTAAATTTTTTTTTTAAAGAATGCAATTTAAAAGGAAAATTGTTAATTTTATATTAATATACAAGGTAATCAGATTTTCTTGGTAAGTTATAATAGATATACGTGCGGAAGGCGGGACTTGAACCCGCATGCCCGTAGGGCGCCACCCCCTCAAGATGGTGCGTCTGCCAGTTTCGCCACTTCCGCTAAAAAATTGTTTTCAAAAATAATGCTTTTTTTTTTCGTTTCAAAATAATTAAACCTATTTTTTTGATTTTTCCCTTTTTTTGGGTAAATTTGTAATCTTTAATCGGTGCCTTGGCCGAGTGGTTAGGCAGAGGTCTGCAAAACCTCCTACATTGGTTCGAATCCGATAGGCACCTCTTTTAATTTTTGTAATTATATTTTTACTATTATTATGGCTGGAACAACATCAGACTTAAGACCCGGTTCCGTTATTATGTATAACGGTGAACTGCATACCGTACTCGAATCAGAGCACAGAACACCCGGTAATCTAAGAGCTTTTTATCAGGTAAAAATGCGAAATATGAAAACCGGCAAACTTTCCGAAAATCGTTTTCGCTCGGGTGAATCTATTGAATTTGTTAGAGTCGAAAGAAAAAATTATCAGTATCTTTATAGAGATGTTCACTCTTTTATTTTTATGGACAGCGAATCTTATGAACAAATTCCCGTTGATGCAGATATAGTTGGGGACTCTGTTAATTGGATGAAAGAAAATCAGGAAGTTCAGTTAGCCTTTGTCGAAAACTCCGTAATTGCTGTGGAACTCCCTCCTCACGTATATCTTAAAGTTACAGCTACTGAGCCAGGACTAAAAGGCGATACTGCTACAAATGTATTAAAGCCTGCCACCGTTGAAACAGGTGCTTCTATTCAGGTTCCAATATTTATTAATGAAGGTGATACCATCAGAGTTGATACAAGAACCGGTGAATATATAGAGCGAGTTAAAGACTAATTCATTATAAAATTTTTCAGGAGGATATATGGATTTAAACTACATCCGAAGATTAGCTAAAATCTTTGATGATAGCAAAGCTACTCAAATGATTATCGAAGAAGAAGGTTTGAAAATAAAATTTTCGAAAAACCCTGCTAATGCTAATCAATCCTCTGATGCTTCTCAGCTTTTTTCTCAAAATATGCCTTTGCAATCAACTGCAACAGTATTCAGTGAAATGCGACCCAATGCACCAATAGTTAGCCCTAATGCCTCTTTTACCTTCTCTTCGGAATCTAAATCCATTGAAGAGAATCAAGCAAATATTCATATTATATCTTCCCCGATCGTAGGAACCTTTTATAGAGCTCCAGGACCAGAAGAACCTCCATTTATTGAAGTTGGCAGCCATGTAGTCAAAGGACAGGTTTTATGCATTATTGAAGCTATGAAGTTAATGAATGATATCGAGAGTGATATAAACGGAACCATAGTTAAAATTCTTCCTCAGAATGCTTCTCCTGTTGAATTCAATCAAGAATTATTTCATATTATTCCTGATTAGTGTTTATGTTTAGAAAAATTCTAATCGCTAATCGTGGAGAAATTGCTCTTAGAATCATTAGAGCATGTAAAGAATTAGGTATTAAAACTGTTGCTGTTTATTCTCAGGCTGATGATAAGTCCCTTCACGTTAAATTTGCTGACGAGGTTGTTTGCATCGGACCACCTCCAAGCAGGCTAAGCTATCTAAACATTCCTTCGATTATTACAGCAGCCGTAATTACAAATTGTGATGCAATTCACCCCGGATACGGTTTCCTTGCAGAAAATGATAGATTTGTCAGAATTTGCGAACAGTCAGGCATTGAATTTATTGGACCAAAAGCAGAATCCATTCGCAAGATGGGCAACAAATCGATTGCAAAAGAGACAATGAGAAATGCAGGAGTCCCTGTTATACCTGGTAGCATTGGTGTTGTTAATTCAATAGAAGAAGCTGTTAGAATTGCAGATGAAATCAAATATCCTCTTATGCTTAAGGCTGTTGCAGGGGGTGGCGGTAAAGGTATGAGATTAGTAAATAACGAAGAAGAACTAATTAAGTTTTTCCCTCTTGCACAAAACGAAGCAGAATCTTTTTTTAGCAACAAAGATATTTACATCGAAAAACTTATTACCTCATCCAGACACATTGAAATTCAGGTTTTCGGTGATAAATACGGGAAAATAATTCATCTAAATGAAAGAGAATGCTCATTACAAAGAAGGCACCAAAAATTGATTGAAGAAGCACCTTCACCTTTTGTAGATGACAAACTCAGAGCTGCTATGGGCAAGGCTGCTGTCCTCGGCGCCAATGCAGTAGAGTATGTTGGTCCCGGAACTATAGAATTTTTAGTTGATGATAATAAAAATTTCTACTTTATGGAAATGAATACACGTATTCAGGTGGAACATCCCGTTACAGAACAATCCCTTAATGTTGATTTAATAAAAGAACAAATTTTGGTTGCATCTGGAGAAAAATTATCATTAAAAAATAAAAAGGCTAATTTCCATTCAATCGAATGCAGAATTAATGCTGAAGACCCATATAAAGACTTTCGCCCCTCTCCGGGGAGGATCGAGAGCTTGCATTTCCCGGGGGGTTATGGCGTAAGAGTGGATTCCCATATTTATCAGGGATATTCAATCCCCACACATTATGATTCATTGGTGGCAAAGCTAATAACATTTGCCCCAACTCGGTACGAAGCAATTTCGAAAATGAAAAGAGCCCTGGAAGAATTTGTTATCGAAGGAATTAAAACAACTATCCCATTTCACCAAAAAATGATGGATAATCCAGATTTTATCTCTGGCAATTTCGATACGAAATACCTCGAAAGAAATGATTGGCAATCATTATCAGTCTGAGAACAAAATTAATTTTCTTTATTTCATTTCTTTTTAAATCTGTTTAATTTTCTTAAATTGCTTTTTTAAAATATTGTTTAACAAGAGATATTTGGAGTTATTATGTATTTCCCCGAAAACTTAAAATATTCTGATGATCACGAATGGGTCAGGGTTGAAGGTAACATTGCTATTTTAGGTATTTCAGATCATGCCCAAAGTGAATTAGGTGATGTCGTTTATATTGATATTCCTGATGACATTAACGAAGTTACTGCTGGCTCAACAGTCGGAACGATTGAGGCTGTCAAAACAGTTGCCGATATCCTTTCACCAGTTTCTGGAAAAGTCATCGAAGTTAATAGATCACTTAACGACTCACCTGATACTGTTAATAAAGATCCATATGGGAACGGTTGGATTTTAAAAGTTGAAATGAGCGATCCTTCTGAACTCGATAAACTAATGGATGTTAATGCCTATAAAGCCATGATTGGTCAATAATTTTTCTTTAGGGTTGTAACTTTTACACTTAAAAATGTATTAATATACAACCCTTATTTATTATTAACAATTAATGATAACATTATGAGTAAAATCTGTTCAATAATAGTTTTATTATTATTAATAACAATCAGAAACATATATTCTTCAGAAAAGGACCAGAATATTTCAGGTCTTGAAGAATTTTATACAACACTTCCAGATGTTGCTAATTGCAAACCCGGCACATTAAAAGAGACTGAAAAACAAGCTATCTTGAAAGAAGTTAATCAGATAAGAGCTTTACATAATTTGAAACCGGTTGAATATCGTTCTCAATATGATGCTAATACAGCTGAAGCTGCTTTAATGTTAGCAGCTAATGATGACAAAATCGGTAACCCAGATAACCCTCATTTACCGCCAAATAGCTGGAAGTGCTTCACAAATAATGGCAAAGACGGATGTCAGAACTCAAACCTTGCGTATCGCTGGTATATGGGAACACCGCCAGCTAGTAATACATCACTAAATATGTGGATGACTGATTATAATGTTAATGAGTGTGGGCATAGACGTTGGATTATTGACCCATTCTTGAAATTCATTGCCTTTGGTCGTGCTGACGGGCAGAGTAAGCGATTTCAGAATATGTCAATTACTACTATGACTATTTATGTAATAAGTAATGACAAGCAAAATATAATCGATTGGCAGAGCGATTTTGTGGCATATCCTTTTCATGATTACCCATCAAAATATTTTTACGATGGAATGAATAGAAATTGGTTTCTTTCCTTCACTGCAATTTTTGATAAAGCAAATTACTGGAATAATGCTCAGGTTAAGTTTAATGCCGCAACAATTGAGATAAAAGACAGCAAAGGCAATAGTGTAAATGCTGCTGATATATCTTATGCTAACGATGGTTATGGTGTTCCAAACGTTCTCAAATGGAATATTCCGGGTTTGAAGAAAGATGAAAAATATACTGTTACAATTAAGAATGTAGATTACAAAGGAACAAAAAAAGATTTTTCTTATTGGTTCAGAGTAACGGATAATCCTGTTAATCCAATGCCCCCAGCTACTCCAACTTTGGTCTCTCCTTTAAATAATCAGACCAACCTCATAGATTTCAATTTTAGTTGGAATGCTGCTGAAAATGCTGAGGAATATAAATTACAAATAGCTAAGAGCAACGACTTTAAAACCGGATTAAAAGAGTATCAAAATATCAAAGAAACCTCATTTTCACCAATAGGATTGGAATCATTAACTAAATATTACTGGAGAGTGAAGGCGATTAATTCAATTGGCGAAAGCCAATGGTCAAGCGTTTGGAACTTCACAACAGCCAATTTAGTTTTGAAAGCTGCAAAAATAATTTATCCTGAAAATGAAGCCGTCAGTGTGCCTGTTACACCTAAGTTTATTTGGTCATCGGTTGCCAATGCTACATCTTATACAATAAAACTTGCTAATTTTAATGGTGATACCGTTTTTACCAAAACAGGTATTGAAGATACCCTTTATCAATTTGAGGAAACTGAAAAACTCAAAGAAAAAACACTTTATACCTTTGTTTTATTTCCTTACGCCCCAAACTTTAAATCAACACCCTCAGCCGTTTATTTCTATACTGAAGACCTGAGTAACGTCAGCCACAATATCAATCTGAAAGACATAATTCATGTCTACCCAAATCCGGCAACAGATGAATTGATAATTGAAAAAAATAATGATAATATACTATTAAGAATTATAGAAATAGTTGATGCATCAGGCAAATTATTATATCTAAATACTCCTGATAATTCAAATTTTGGAGAGAATACTAAAAAGATTAATGTTAGAGGGCTAAGTTCTGGTTTTTATGTTATTAGAGTTCAAATACAAGACGACTTCTTGACTTATCCTTTGATAATAAAGCGATAAGTTTCCGGATGGATATTATCATTAAGGGCAGGCAAAAGACCACAAGTAGAACGACCTGCCCTTAAAAATTATCTTCTTCTTCCTCAATATCATCAAAGTCATTCATTGCAATTTCCTTTGGAATCTCTTCGATTTCAGAGAGCTTTCCGAATTTTTCGAGTTCGTCAAATTCGTCAAATTCATCTATTTCATCATAATCGTCGAGTAAATACGAACCAGAATTCCGACTCATAAATCACCTATATATTAATTAAATTTCTTTCTTATAAACCATTACTTTTGGAAAGTGAACAAGTTTGAAATCTTTGTTAATACCGTGTAACGACTCAGATTGTCCCACAATTAAATATCCATGGTTATTCATTATATCAAATAAATCCATAATTACTTTTTTCCTTGACACAGCATCAAAATAAATAAGGACATTACAACAAAATATAATATCACATCCACTTACCATCTTCACCTGTTCTGTGTCATAAAGATTAATGTTCGAAAATTTTACCATCTTTTTGATATCATTTTTAAGACAATATAAATTGTCCTTAATAACAAAGTATCTTCTAATATACTCTTCGGGAGTATTTCTTACTGAATATTCAAGGTATTCTGCTCTTTTAGCTGTTTCCAAAACACTTTTATTTATATCACTTGCAAGAATTTGAAAATTAACTTCGGGATACTCGGTTCTAAGGTTTTCATTTATCGTGATAGCAATCGAATACGCCTCTTCTCCTGTTGAGCAAGCAGCACTCCAAATTCTGACAGTTTTATTTGATTCTTTTTTATTACTTATAATTTCGGGGATAATAACTTTAGTTAAAGCTTCAAATTGTTCAATCCCCCTAAAAAAATATGTCTCGTTAATTGTTATTGAGTCAATTAATTCATTGAGTTCTTTCCTATTTTCATTCTTTACCAAAAAGGAAGAGTATTCATCAAAAGAATTAATTTTATTAATCTTTAATCTGTAGTTGATTCTTGATTCAATAAGATGTTTCTTTGATTCATTAATATATATTCCGCAATTATTATAAACAAAGTCACGAAGAATAAAAAAAGCCTCATCGGTCATTGCAGAATTATTATTTCCGACAGAATACCCGTTATACTCTCTGTACCGTTCCTTGAACAAAGACGATTTAAATTTTTGAAAATCAAAAGCCATAAATCAGATTTAATATTTATCTGGTAACAATGATATTTTCGTTGTTTTTCAAGAAAACTTTATTGTCTTGATTTCAGACAGGTTTTTGTAAGAAATTTATAAAACCCCAAGATATTTGAGAATACCTTTGAATAAACTGGCTGATTTGGATATCTGAGTGTAGGCTTCTTCTTGTGTCATATCCCTGTTCTCTTTTTCCATTCTATATCCTAAATCTTTGGAAACATTTGCAATTTTTGCAATTTCGTTAGCAATATCATCAATATTATTAATAGGAATTTCCTCAATGATAATTTTTTGAATATTATTAGCAATTTCATCATCTATTATTCCATCATTGAATCTGTGGTGTTTTTTATTGAATTCGTTATAAGTAGTATTATGCAAAGGATTGGACAAATCTCCGACATAATGCCCCAGATATCCAAGATGATATTCAGCGTATTTACCTTCGGATTTATCATTTTGAAAAGCTAAAACAGCACCGATAATAGCTCCATATAAGTGACCTTTTTCCTCGCTCGAATCTACTGAATTATATTTTTCGACTTGAGCCAAAACTTGCTCTTTTGTTACGATATTATTTTCATCGTTATTGCACCAATGGTTAAAACCTTCAATATTCCCTGCCTTAATCTTTGCAATATCCGGTCCAACTAACATATAAGCTTTTTTAAAACCTACTGATATCCCCACAGCAATATGAGTTTGGTCATGCCAGGAAAAACATTTAGAAAATGTTGAACCTAATAGAATTATTAAACAAAAAATATATTTATACATAAAATACTCCTGATTTAAAATTTTTAAAATCAAATTTAACATTTAGTTATATAATTTAAATAAATTCTCTGCTAATGAAAAGTATAAAATAAATTTTTTTTCGGCAAAGAATTCATTTTCTGTAAACAATTGTTAACAAAATATTTATTTTTTTCCCATAAATTTGATATTTATTTTGTTTCACAATTAAAGAGAAAAATATGAAATTAATTACAAGACTCTTTCTATTGACATTCTTTTGCACAATAACACTTTTTAGCCAGGGAGTGACAACAAGCTCAATATCCGGAAGGGTTGTTGATGACAATGGAAAACCATTGATTGGAGCCACGGTAAATGTTATACACTTACCATCAGGCACAAGATATGGAACAATGACAAGAGATCAAGGCAGATTTTCACTCCTTGGCTTGAGAGTTGGCGGTCCATATCAAGTTTCCTTGACTTTTCTTGGATATGAAAAAATTCAATATGACAATATTTTCCTATCCCTCGGAAATACTTTCGAAATACTTGTTACAATGAGAGAATCAAGTGTCCAGAAAGCAGAAGTAATTGTATTCGGGAAGGCTGATGCGGTCTTTAACTCAGACAGGACCGGTGCTGAAACCTCAATATCATTGGACAAAATTGAAGTACTGCCAACTATTTCAAGAAGAATTCAAGATTTCTTAAGACTTACCCCCCAATTCGGAAGTGGGTCAAGATCCGGATCGGTAGCAGGACAAGATAACCGATTGAACAATATAACTGTTGATGGTTCATATTTCAATAATTCTTTTGGTTTAGCAGGAGCTCCCGGCGAAAGAACTAATGTCGCAGCCATTTCGCTCGATGCTCTTGAGCAAATTCAAGTTAATATTGCCCCCTACGATGTCAGACAAGGTAATTTTATTGGTGCTGGCATCAATGCAGTAACAAAAAGTGGAACAAATGAGTTTTCGGGTTCTCTTTATTATCAAACAAGAAATGAGTCTTTTGTTGGCACAAAAGCCGCAGAATCAACCATTGACCCTGGAAAATTCAAATTCAATATGATTGGAGCAAGATTAGGCGGTCCAATCATCGAAAACAAACTCTTCTTCTTCACAAATTTTGAAACCGAGGATTTAACACAACCAGGCACAAATTACCTGGCAAACGAGGGCAATCAAACAGTTGGCGGCAATATTACCCGCGTGGCAAAAGGTGATTTAGATAAATTGAGTTCTTTTTTAAGAGAGAAATTCAACTACGAAACCGGACCCTATCAGGGTTACGATTTCAATACTCCAGCACTAAGGTTTATTTTCAGACTGGATTATAATATTGATGAAAATAATAA
>CALHRB010000174.1 GCA_938038165.1 Candidatus Kapaibacterium sp.
TTGGAATAATTTCATATCAATTTTTAGAATATCCGAGGCTGGGTTTGGGAATATTTCTATTATAGGCTGATTTTTGAGAAGCTCAACAGACCTGACACCGAATGCACACACATCGGTTACGTTGGCATAAATGTCTTTTGAACCAGGTTTGAAACACTCGTCTGAATTGACTTTGATGCTGACTTTTTGAAAATTTGTTTCTGTCAATAATGTTAAAAATGTTAATTCAATTTCCCATACAGCCAAATCTGAATTAACCGTGAATGATTCTGCACTTTGAACAGTAATATTGTTTGAGGTTTGAGAAAAAATAACATCAATTATATTTGAAAATTCTGAACCTGAGAGAATTTTTAACTTTGAGCAGTTAAGGAGCAAGAATGCATCGCGTTTGATGTTTAGGTCAAGGATGAAATTAACAGGCAAATCTGTCTTGTTTGGGAATTTACCTGATATTATGACTGTGAAAGTGTCTCCGGGGGTAGATTTTATATCATCCGGACTTATTACAAGTAATTTATCATAAACTGGATTGATAACTATGTCAGCCGTTTTAACAATTGTATCATTAAACATAGCTATAACATTGATTTTCTCATTAAAGCTCTGCTCTGGGAGTATATCAATATCAAAACTCAACAAGGAGTCAGGCAAGATTTCAATCGGGAGATTGAAAGGCTTACTCCACTCAGCAAAATTATTCCCTTTATTCAAAATTATATTTGTTAATTTCAACTTAACATTACCCGTGTTCTGCAAAATAATATTAATTCTTGACTTTTGGCAATAAATAATTTTATCTGGTATAAAAATTTTAATATCAGCATTTGCTGTATCCAGTGGAAAAGCTTCGCCCCAAATTCTTATTTTTTGATTTACTCTTTCGTAGTTTGGAGCAGCATCGCTGACCACTTCAAGTTGAATTTGATGGATTCCTGCTGATTTAGGGCTGAATTTTATGAATGAAACAACACTATCGTTTTTCTCAATTAATAATCCTTGCGATTGATTTAAATTTACATCAATGGATTCAAGCGGGTTTATAATTACAATTGAATCAATAGTTAGTGACTCTGAGCCTTTTGACCAAATTATACTTGCGGTGGTATCAATCGAACTGAACACAGGTATTTTTCCTAAATAAACATCCTCTACTTTTATTTCTGGTAATGTGCCCTCACCAAATAATTCAATAGTTATAGGTTGATGGTATTTCCAATCTGCAGAAAGATTTAACAAAGCTTGATGTTTTTCTTCGTCGAGTGGAAAATAACCTAATTTGACAGAAACTGATGAATTAGGAGTTAATAGGGTATCGAAAGAAAAAATTTCGCTGGTATGGAAACTAGAGTTTTTTAAGGTATAAATGTCAAATTTGACTCTTGCTTGAATTTCTCCTGAATTTGTTAATATAACGGTTGTATCGTTTGTTGTTCCAACTCGTCTTTTTTTCCAATCAATAACCAATGAGTTGATATATGGTGCGATGCCATGACCTGTTACATATCCGAAATTATCAATATTAGCTTGATTTTTGAATTCGAATCTACTGCTGTAAATTCCTCTTTCAAGCGGAAAGAAACAAACGGGGATTTTTAATGTATCCCCTATATTCAAGGTTTTTGGGAATATGTTTGTTGTGTCATAAATCAAATAGCTGTTTGACTCAAAAACGATTGAATCGAGCCTTATGGGTCTATTACCGTCATTAATAGCATAAACATAGGAACAAGCACTGTCCCCGACTCTAACTGTTCCAAAATCATAGCCTACTGCAAGTAAAGACTTTGATGAAATTATTGCTTTAATTGGTATCTGAATAATCCGCTCGCAATTTATGTTTATCCTGAGCATTGAATTTAATGAAGTAGTATCGCCACGTGGTTCAAAGCAGACAATAACGTTAATTGTATCATTTTTCCTGAGCAATCTTGGGGTTGATTCTAAGATCTGGAAGCGAACTCTTTCATCATTAGGAATGTTTGCGTTAAGGATTTCAATAGAATCTCCGGTATTGATAATTTTAAATTGGTAGCACACAGAATCATTGACGTCAACCTCTCCAAAATGGATGTCTCTGGGGAAATTCAGCTTTAAGGCTTGATAATTGAAGATGTATTTGGTTCCATTTCCCTTCTTATCTCTAACTTCAAGAGCAAATCTTCCATCTTTCAGCATATCAATAGGTTTTGCTTCGAATTTCAATTCATAAATACCTGTTTTTATTTTATCAATTTTCCATTTGTAATTATAAGTAAGATCGTTAATAACATAAAACATATCAAAGCCAGAAGTATTCGAGTCAAGAAATTCTTTAACTAATCCATTGATAATGCCGCATTCTTCGCTAATTATAATTTCGGGGGCTATTGTGTCATTTTTATAAGGATTTGTAAGAGATGAACCTAATACCATTGCATAGGCATCTGCCCTTCCAAAGCCGTAAATAATACCGGAGAAACTTCCAGAATCTGCTGTTAAATGATGGGTTCCGGGTTTTAGATTAATTCGGGTCCAAAAATAATCTCCTATTGGTCTGCTTTCGATTGGAGAGGTGTTTTTAACATATTGACCGTCAAGTGTTAAAGTTTTTAAGGCGATTTGATCGGCTATAACATATATTGCATGTCCATCGAATTGTTCTCCTCTTGATGGTGGAGACAAAACTACAATATTTCCCGGGGTTTCGAATACGATATTTGAAACATATTGCTCCAATGGAGGTATTACCACAAAACATGGATCATAAAAAGGGGAATCATCAGGATCATTTGTATGCATCATGTATTGTCCAACCTGAACAGGAAAGTCAGATGTGATAATAGCAGGCTCACCAATGGGAGCAAAGTCAACAAAAGATCCAACCTCGGATAGATAAGCACTTTTGGTTGTATTTCCATATTGAATGGTGACATTAGTATTAGGTTTAATATTTGTTATTCTTAATAAATCTCCATAGTTATTGACTCCAAAAGGTACAGTAATAAATTTTCGCCCCCAAGAATCGGTTGGCATAAGCATTTCACACAAATGATTTTTTGAATCACGAGGAATATCCTGGGGTATGGCCGTTCTAACATGTCCGGAGAGAACTCCAATGGGTTTATTTGACCTTATGATTGAGCCTGTCAGGTCAGATGTCCCTTTTTGAGAACCCAATGATTGAACAAGGTAACATTCGCCTTTGTTTAGTGTTATTTTGTATGAACGATTTATTTGTTTACCCTTGGTGGTTATAGATTTGGGTATGATTTCAACTTCTGTTTCGTCTTCAGCAGCCATAATCATAAACTGATTCTTTCTGGCTTCGAGCAACTTAATGCTATCTAATGGTCCTATTGAATAATCGGGTAGATTATACTGGTCGTTGGGATAATTTAAAGAAATATATTCGGTTCCCCAATGACTTACGGGAATAATAGAGTAGCTGTCGCCAGTGAGATATTGTGTGTTAAAAGCATAAACAGTAACGGGCACATCAGAAAAGATTTCCACGCACTTTTTATTAATTATTTCGGATTCGCGATTTTCTAATCTTGTGGGTAGATCATAGATCAGAACTTTGTTTTTGGTTAGTTTAAATTCAAGGGTATCGTATATATAAGTTGATCTGGGTACAACAATTTTAATTACAGCATTCTGGGTTGAAGTAATAAAAAGCCTAAGAAATAATCCTCCATTATTAACATCAATTGAGGTCTCATTTTGCATAAAACCAACAATAAAATATGTTCCTTCGTAAGCGGATGTTTTCTGTGCAGGAAGCTTCAGAACCCCTGTGATAAATATAAATGACAATATTAGTAAGTATTTATTCAAAAATTTTACTATTTTAGTGTAGCTTAATTTAAACTTTTAAATAATCAAATCCAAATTAATTTATTGTACAACAATTAATTATTAAATAGCTCTAAATTTAATTTTCTTTCTGGTTGGTTTTCTATCATTCCATTTGAAATTTGGAAGAAAGAAATATTCAGGTGTATCAAACAATATGTTTTCCGGGATATATTCTCCAACAACGGAACCGAGCCAATGTATCTTTATAGCCTTGCCTTCTTTGAATTCGACATATAATGAGTCAGATCCATAGCGGGAAACACCTTCTTCAGATTCTTCATTCCTGAGGAAGTAAAGGCTTTTGGCTTCTCCAAAGCTGAATACACCATTAATCGTATCATTTTCGAATCTTATTAGAATTTTTTGACC
>CALHRB010000175.1 GCA_938038165.1 Candidatus Kapaibacterium sp.
TGCTAATATTCAAAATTCAATTATAACCCTTGATACTATCAATTTAAGGTTATTTTCAGAAGGACAGGATACTTTATTAGATGAGAATATGAAATATTCAGATTTATCAATTAGCGGTAAAATCAATATCAAAAATATTAAAAAACCTGAGTATCAGATTGAAGGAAAACTACAAAATTTAAATCTTTCTCAACTAACCCAAAATGATCTGGCACCACAGGTATTTACCAGTAGTTTTCACTTAAACGCAACAGGAATAAATCCAGACAGCATTTTTGGGACTTTTTTCACTGAAGTTGAAGAATGTCTTTTTGGCGACCGCGCTTTGCTACCATTCAATTTCTTCGTGAGTTCTGAAATTGATTCAAATGACGAAAGAAAAATCAACATTGAATCTGACCTTATGAATTTGAATATAAATGGAAATTTTAATTTTACTGACTTTGAGGATTTTATTCTTAATAAGGGATTATATATTGCAGATTTTATAACAGGAAAAGTGAATCACCTTTCGAATCAAACAAATGATTCAATAATAAGAAAAGTCAAATCATTCAAGGAGGGAAAATTAAATTTAACAGGAAATATTAAAGATATATCCCCTGTGAATATATTCCTTGATGATGCTAAAATGTCCTTGAGGGCTGATATAGCTTTAAGTCTTGTTTCTGGCAAAGACTCAGCTTTTATTTCTTTAGATTCTTTGAACTTAATCACATACAGATTCAAGAATCCTCAAGCTGATGTAAATATTAACCCCTTAAAAATATCTGCAGATCTTGAGTTGTTTCTGAAAGATTCAGTTCCAATTATCAACTCTGCTGAAGTTGAATTGTCTTCTTCAACAACAAGCTATATTAATGACATATCTTTTGAAAAACCAAAAGTTAAGGCTTCAATTTCGAATGACAGCACAAAATTTAATGCTAGTGTTAGTATTAATAATTCGATTAAAACATCAGCTTCGGGATTAATGACAATTGAACCTGATAGATACAACCTGACATTAAGCGAAGGTAACTTGAGATTGAATGACTCATTTAGCTGGTCATTGAAAAAACCCTTGATTTCTTATCTTGATTCATCAGGCTTTATTATTAAAGAGCTTAATATTAACCGTGAAAAAAATGAAATCATAAATGTGAAGGGAAAAGTCAATTTAAATAGGGCTGACAGCCTTGAAATAAATATTGTTAATTTCAATTTCGAAGCTCTAAAAAAATTCCTTCCAAAGGAACAAGCTGAATTACTCAACCAGATAAGCGGAAAATTTGAAAAGATTAACATTTCTATAAACGACAGCTTGCTGAATCCAAGTATTAAATTTGATTTCAAAACATCGGATATAATTCTTAATGATTATAATATCGGTATTTTAAAAGGTAATTTATCTCATAAAAATGCAATAATAGATGGTTTTTTAGAGATTAATTCAAATTCCAACAGAATTCTTACTGCAAAAATTGACACTTTTCCAATTGATTTATCAATTACCGGCATTAAAGAAAGATTTCATAACCGTAATAAAATTTCTGTTGATATCTCTGGCAAATCTATACCATTGGAAATTGCAGGTCCTTTTATTCCACAGATTGAAAACTTAAAAGGAAGTGTAAAAGTTGAGCTTAAATTCACAGGTTATGCTCCTGATAATTTTAGCTTCAATGGCTATCTTGATATTTTAAATTCAAGTTTTCTGGTTACCCCGAATAATATGAGATATTCTGGGGATGGTAGGTTTGAACTCTATTCTGACAGTGTTCTTATAAAAAATTTCAACCTTTATAATTCAAGAGAAGATTTAGTTGATGGTAAATTCATTATTGACGGAAAAATTAGTTTACTTGACTATAAAATAAATTATTTTGACCTTTATTTCAATACCAGAAGGTTTAAGGTTCTAAATCGTGGCTCCATAAAGAATATGCCTACTCTTTATGGTGATTTCATTATTTCGACCAGCCCAAATCCATTGAGGCTTTATGGGACTATGAAAACTCCAACTCTATCAGGCGACATAAACGTTTTCGGCAGAAGCGAACTATTTATGCCACTTACAACATCAAATGTTCAAAGCAGTATGACAGCAGTTCGTTATGAATTTTTACATAACCCCGGAGTTTCTAAAGATACATCAAAACCAGATAAATCAAATCCAAAGGAAGAACAGGCTAAACCAGAAGAACTGCGAACAACAGAAAAAGAAGTAGGTTTTGCTGACTTACTTAACTATGACATTTACCTTAGAATATTAGAACCATTCACTGTAACTATGGAATTAAATCAATTGGGACAGGTTTTTGCAATTATCGGCACTCCCGACAGATTTGTGCCTCTGCATTATGAAGTATCACGTGAGGACAGAATTCCTAAGTTAAGTGGAAGTCAGCTTGTTCTGAAGGAAGGATCCAGACTGAAGTATTTTAAAATCTTTGAAACAAGTGGAAATATTTTTTTCCCGACTGGTTCAATTGACGATCCTGGTATTGACCTGACAGCCATTTACAAGGGATATTCGATCAAGGATAACCGCTCACGCCCCTTCGAAGTTATTATGAAAATAACCGGCACAAAGAACAAACCGGCAATTAAATTTGATTACAACTTAGATGGTAATCCAGCTGTGGGTGATTCATCCATAGTCAGTCAGGATGCCCTTTTCTTACTTGTGATGGGAAAAACAAAATCAGAATTCGAAAGCAGTTCACAGAAAGGTATTTTCGACTTCGGTGAACTGGGATCGTCAGGTTTATCGTCCTATATTTCAAAGCTTACTACAGAATTACTTCAAGGAACAGGTGTAATTCAGAATGCCGAAATCAATTTTGCCTCAGGCTCGTTCGAATTGGATAAAGCCGAGTTGCGTCTTAGCGGGCAATTGTTCGGTAATGTAACCTGGAGAGTAGGAGGAACAATTGCAGATATAGCTGCCAACAATGAATTTAGTATTGATATACCTCTGAATTTTTTTCAGCAAACCGATATTTTGAATAACATCGTAATCCAACTCACAAGAGCGACAAACCTTAATCAAACCATTAGCAGAAATCAAAAAGAATGGGAGGTTAAAATAAAATTCGGGGGTAGTTTTTAATTCTTTTTAACTGTTTTAATTATTGACATATATTTGTAAATCTCTCAATATCACATAAATAGATATTTTTTTTATTGTTACAAAAGCTTTCATTAAAAACAATTTTTATTTATTTTCTTGAATATTATATGAAAAAAATGTTCCTTGTTTTATAAAGTGATTTAAAAAAACAGCACCCTTAATTCAGAATTTAAAACCTGCTCGGAAAGCGTGTTCTGGTAGAATAGACATCCATGTCTGTTCAATAAATTGATATTTCCTCCCTTCACGCAGGTGTTTATTTTGTCCGTCTTGGTGATTGGGTGGGCCGGTTTTTGAAAGTGAATTACTAATTGGAAGTTTTTTTTATGGATTCCCTGTCGAGCAAGGAATGACAGTTTTTAGCCATTGGTCATTCCCACGAGAGTGGGAATCTTTTCGCTGTTTCCGACTATGGATTTCTTTTTTCACCGGGATGACAGAATGGATGAGAAAAATTAAAAAAAATTAATTTGAATATTAATAATATTTAATTTAGATTTAGATAGAGGGAAAAAGGAATGCAATTGTATTTTGATTGTTAAGTTACCTCTACCTTTGGTCGTTCTTTGTCTTTTTCTAATTATTAAAGAAAGGAGAGATAGCCTATGATTGTCCTGAATGACAGCAGGAGCAAAAAAAATCCGGATTCGTAACTGCGAATCACGAATCCGGCAAAGAAGCGAGCAAAGGAAACTTTGTTAAACTAAGGATTTTGCCCACAAGGGCAAATTAAGGAATTTTTGTGTTTTTTTTATTTGTTTAATTATTTGAAAGAAAGTTCTGTTTCTTCCTTTCCTGTTGGTCCTCCGTATACTCAATACGAAGGTAATCCTGAGCCAGGTTGCATAGAGCTAAGCTGGCCTCAGGCTCCTGGAATTGGTTTTCATGTTCCAAACGAATGTATTTAATTTCTATCTGGGGATATGCTTTTTGCATATCCCCACTTTTAAGTTGCTGATAAAAATCAATTATAAAAGGATAACAAATGAAAAATAAGTTAATTTTCTTTTTGATATTATTTTTAATATATTCTTTAAATAACACTATTTTTTCTCAATGGCAAAATTTGAATCAGGATATAACGAACACAACATCTAATCAGGATTTTGGGACATTTAACGATATGCTTTATTTTGGCACTAATAAAGGATTATTTATTTATTCAGATATATTGTCAAGTACTCCTGTGGAGGATGAAGTAGTGACTCTTGAACATTTCTACGCAGCACCTGCCAAGCCGAATCCGGCAAACGACATTGTAAGGGCTGGAATTTATTGGGATGCCTCCGTTTATGATGTCGAATATGCCGAAAAGGGTATATATAATATCCTGGGAAATAAAATAAGCGATGGGAAAGATTTGCAGGTAAAAAATACTCAGCCATACTCCGCTGAAATTGTCTGGAATTGCTCTAAAGCATCATCGGGATTGTATTTTATTGTTCTGAATTACATCGGTCAAATAGGAACAATACCTGTTGTTGTCTCAAGAAAAAAAATTTAAATATTAGGAATTATTTACTCTGAACGAAGTGAAGTGTCTATTTTTTTCGATGACTTAATATTACGGATTCTTCGCTTTCGTCTCGGAATGACTGGTTTTTTCAAAGCATCGAGGGCGGGAGTCTTTGATAACAGAAGAGATTTCTGCATGCCCTGGAATGACATAAAAATTAGCAATGTTACTCCAAGAGCCTTAAATCAGATTTTATATTTACTAATTAAGATTACATTCTATAAAAAGATGTCCAACATCTCAGAGATGTTTATCATCTTTATATATTCAATAAACTTGCTTAATATATGAAGTTACTTTTAGTAAGCAAAGACTTTTTCTTCATTTTTTTAGTAACATAAGTATTAAAAGAGGGTGGATTTTCAAGAGTTTTTTTTACAGCACAAAGATTTGCAACGTTGATTAAAGGATCTTTATATTTTTCAGGAAATCTTGCAGGAACTATTATTTTCAAATCAATATTGTACCGTTTGATTGATTGTCAACCCTTATTAAATCCCTAAGAATAAGAAACTTATTTTTACATAATTCAAGTTTTTTTGGAAAATTAATGAATAATAATTGTTTGCTTCAAATCTTTTACTTATTTTTAGAAACAGAATTGTTCAAAGACTGAAATAAAATGAATGACAATATAAATGATGGCAATAACAAAGATGAAATTGAGCATGGTGACCTAAAAGAAAAAAAAGAGAATAAAGGGTTAGGATACCAACTGAATAAAAAGGAAACAATTAAGAAACAATTTCATCATGGAATAGTCAAATATTACAATTCCGATTTCCTTTCTGATGCAAGTGTTTCCAAACTTAAACATTCATTGGAAGATACGGGAAGTAAAAGATATTCACCCTATGCTGAGGTCATTTTCAAGTGCAAAAGAAAAAAATTATTTAAGAACATCCATAATTATCCTTTGAATGAATTTGAATTTGTTATTGTTCAGGTTGATAATGGTATTGATCTGGGAACCATATATTCTTGTGGCGAAGAAGCAATAATTAAATTTCATACCGTTTACAAAGAGGAAGAGCCTGAATACTCAATTATTAGACATATGAACTACGATGACTTTCAGAAACACAAGAAAAACCTCGAAGATGAGACAAAAGCTTTAGCTCAAATCAAATCTATTGTCAAAGAATATAAACTTGATATGAAGGTTACAGAAGCCGAATGGCAGTTCGACAGGGAAAGGTTGACGGTCTATTTTACTGCTCCTCAGAGAATTGATTTCAGAGGATTGGTTAAAGAGCTTGCAAGGGTATTCAGAACCCGAATTGAATTAAGGCAAATCAGTTCGAGAGAGGAAGCCAAAAGAATCGGAGGGATGGGTCCATGCGGAAGATGTCTTTGCTGCACCTCATTTGTTTCTGAATTTACTCATGTTACTCTCGACCATGCCAGAATACAACAGCTTTCAAATAATGTTTCAAAA
>CALHRB010000176.1 GCA_938038165.1 Candidatus Kapaibacterium sp.
ATAAGTTAATTTGATTTGATAGAGAAAAGTTTTCGAGTGGTGGCTCAATTTTTAATACTTCAATATAGTTGATTTTATCATGTGTTTGATCATTTGTAATTAAATATTTGAGGAATCCCAATGATAGGAAAGACTGATTTAAAATATCTTTACTCATAGGTTCAAATATCTCTTTCAAAAACAAAAATACTAAGATTTTGCAAGGATTTTTTTGCCGGCGAGTCTGGGAATGTTTCAAGAATTAACTGAGCTTTTTCAATATGTTCTCTTGCACGAGACTCAGCATATTCAATACCGCCATTAGCTTTTACAAAGTCAATGACTCTACTGATATCTTTTCTGGTAATTTTCTTTTCTTTGATTAGGTTTATTATATCCTTGGATTCAGGACCATCAACTTTTGACAAAGCGTAGATAAGTGGCAAAGTGATTTTCTTCTCTTTAAGATCATTGCCGACAGGTTTGCCAAGAATAGAACTTTTCGAGGAAAAATCGAAAATATCATCTCTAATTTGAAAGGACATTCCAACAAGTTCTCCGAATTCACGCATTTGATTATGAATTGATGTGTTACTTGTTGCAGCTATAGCACCAACTTCGCAACAAGTTGAAATAAGAGAAGCGGTTTTATTTGATATTATTTGATAATAGGTGTCTTCATCAATATTATAATCTTTGCTTTTTTGAATTTGAAGAAGTTCTCCTTCGCTCATTCTTTTAACAGTTCTCGAGAGAGATTCCAAAAAAGAATATTCTTTGTTTTCAACTGCAATCAACAAACCTTTCGAAAGTAGATAATCACCAATTAGAACAGCAATTTTATTGTTCCATTTGGCATTGATTGAAGCTATTCCTCGTCTTTCTTTTGCCTCATCAACGACATCATCATGAATAAGAGTAGCTGTGTGAAGTAGTTCAACCATTGCCGCACCAATATAGGAACGATTATTAACCCCTCCACATAGTTCGGAGACTAAAAAAACTATGGAAGACCTGATTCTTTTGCCTCGGCGTTTGTTAAGATATTGAATGATTACATCTAAAAGGGATACCTTAGACTTCATCATTTTTTTAAAATACTTGTCAAATTCCTCTATATGTTTCTCAATCGGCTGAATTATTTCATTTATTGTCATTTACAACAAAAGTTACAATAAAAAAAGCAATTTAACATTTTTTTAATTATAATTTGCCAAACTTCGATTTTTGAGTTTATGAATAATTAGAAATTTATCAAAAATTTATGCTTAATCTTTTAGGTATTTTCTTTCACCTATTTTTGCGATTATTATACTAATTTCATATAACACAAACAATGGGGCAGCAAAAATCAGTTGAGATATAGGGTCTGGTGTTGGAGTCAAAACGGCAGCAAGAATTAAAATTGCTATAATTGAATGCCTCCTATACCTTTTCATTGTTTTTACGGAGATTATCCCGAAGCGGGACAGAATGAATGCAACCATTGGCATTTCGAACAATATTCCTGCTGCCAGAAGAATCATAACTATAAAACTATAATATTCATTTATGTCTATAATGTTGGCAATCTTGTCTGAGCCAAACAAAGCCGCAAAATTTAACATAGATGGAATCATAACAAAATACGAAAATGCAACTCCCGAGAGAAAGCATAAAGTTGTGAAAAACGTAATTCGTTTTGCCCATCTTTTTTCTTTTGTATATAATCCCGGTTCTATGAATGACCATAATTGATAGATTATGAAAGGAAATGAAATAATAATGCCTGAGACTAAAATAACTTTAAAATAGAAAAAGGGCTGACCAAAAGGTCTGAGGTTTTGAAGTTTTAATCCAACTGATACAGCTGGTTTGAGCAAAAAATTATCCATAATCTGGTTTATGAACACACCTGCAATTATGCAGCCAATAATTAAACCTACCAATGACCATATTATTTTAGACCTGAACTCTTCGAGGTGGTCAAAGAAGCTCATTTCCTTCTGTTCTTCCTCGTTGTTATCCTGATTATCTTTTTGTTCTTTGCCCATTAAATGTTTTTTTAAAAAAGTAACAACAAATGATATTATTCTTTATATTTAGTTACATAGAATTACAAATTTAGTTAAAATTTTAACAATGAGTTGGATATTTGGTGCGTTTGGCAATATTAATGAAGCCGAAAAACACAGATTGAAAAAAATAGTGAAAAAACATTTAAAGATTCATGGAGAATTAAATACTATTTTTCAAAAAGAGAGCAAGAATTATTTAATCATAGCCGATGGCAACAAAGATAATATCTTATTTGGACTGATAAGTTATACCGATCTACACAAAGCAAAAAAATATTCCTATGATATTGATCAATCGGATGATTATTTGTGGGTAACTGCCGGCATTGGGATTATTAACGATAATGGCATTTACAAAATAATGCGGGATAATGATTGGAATAATTTTTTTACGAATGAAAAGTATAAATTAGAAGATATAAATGGTCATTTTTGTTCAATTATTCTCAGCAACAATGAAATCGAAATATTTACTGATCAATTAGGCACTCGGGATATATATTTTATCCAAAAAGAAGATTATTTTGTCTTTTCAACAAAATTAGATCTGTTGACAAAATTTCATCAGATTAATGATCTGGATTTTCGGGCAATGGGCTCTCTTTGGTTGCTTGAAAGTCAGATTAATACTGGATGCTTCATAAAAAATATCCAAAGGTTGACTTGTTCTGCCAAAATATATGCAACTTTTATTAAAAAGTTTGAAATAACATTTCAAGAAAAAGCATGGACTCCAAAAAGTTATGACAATGTTAAAGAAGGTGAATTATATAAAAAGCTTCAAGAATTTGTTTATTTGCCTGTTAACGAAAATTTAAGAATTACTCTTGCTTTGTCTGGTGGAATGGATTCCAGAATGCTATTATCATTACTGATCGAATTGTTCGATAGAAAAACTTTTTTTAATGATTATAGTTACTCAACATTTGATACTTTCTCTTTTGGAGTTGATACTGATCTGGATGTTGAAATTCCCGCCTTTATCAGTCAAAAGCTTGGTTTTAATCATAGAAATTATTTCGGAGAATTAATTTTTAATAAAAATACACTTGAGGATTTAACCAAATTCATTATTGAAACAAAACTCACTTTTCCTGCCTCGGAGTATCTTTTAAAAAGAAATTATAATTTATTACCTACAGAAGATTCAATTATCATTGACGGTTGCTGGGGAGAAATAACCCGAAGGTCATTATTCAAAAGGCTTATTGCTTTTGCTCCAAACGCAATAGAACGAAGGGATTCGGAAGTTTTCTTTAAATATATGCAATTTCCTCATGCTGATATTTTTAATAAGGAGATAACAAGTATGATGATAGAGGGAGCAATTGAGCATTTAGAGGATTGCCTTCATCAAATGCCTGATATTTATCATTATACTTTAGAATCATGGATGGATTTATTTGCCATTAGGACAAAACATCCCAATCTTGTTGGTGTTGAACAGGCGAGAATTGATAATTTGGTCAGAAGCTTTTCACCATTTGCTCAACCAGACTTTTTCAATTTAATATTTGGAGCAAATACAAATATCACAAAAAAGGGGACATTGATTAAAAAAATATTCAAAATG
>CALHRB010000177.1 GCA_938038165.1 Candidatus Kapaibacterium sp.
CATTATCATCATTATATACTTCATCGTAAACTCCAGGAGTTGTTATGAAATTTAATGAGTTAGTAGTCCCAATAACAACGAATTCACCATTTTTGCCTGTTGAGATATGTTTAATTTCATCTGTTGAACCACCTCCAAAATAACCGCCAAAAACAATTGGGTCAATAATTAAATCATAATTATGATCATAACTACCAAGATCAAAGCCAATTAGACCACTATCTTTATCAAACCACTTAAAACTACAGTCAATAATTTTTGTTTCATTATTAATTATCTGGAAAGCTCTTAATTTGTTGTTTAATATTTCGCCAAATACAGTCATTAAGCTAAGATTATTATCTTTTATATAATTTATCGGAACACCTTCATATCTGATTTTTATACTGTTTGGATCCCCCCCCTTTTTGATAATAAAATCATATCTTGGATTCCCTGAATCGGTCATCAAAACCAAGTCAATATTATTATAAACATTAATTAAATAAACTTCCTCGAAACTTTTGCATTTTTTGATCCATTTAGATTCATCATTTCCCTTAAAAAAATTGTGGTAACTTTCTCCTTCAATTTTTCCATAAGAATGAAAGTTTTTGTTACTGCCAATAAGATCCATGCGGATCACTTGTCTTCGGGTCTTGTTTTCACCAGTAAATTCAAAAAAATCGTAAATTACTCCTTCGTTTGTTATAATCAGATTAAGATTACCTTTTTGTGCAAGGAATTTGATTTTATCCTGCCATTGACCTTTATTTTCAATAAAAAGAAGGACATTCTGTTCAGGTGTAAAACTAATTTCCTGACCCAAAATAGCATTTCTACAGAAAAGAATCAAGAAAATTACAATTGATAATAAAAAGAAATTTTTCATAGCCCCTATTTTTATAAAATTAAAACAACTTCTGACTTCAAATTAACAAATTAAATATTATTTAGTTACATCGAATTTCTCTCTTTTTAACTTTTCTAATATTTCTGAAAAGATTAATGGTAATTCAGCTTCAAATTTCATTATTGTTTTGTTTATAGGATGTTCAAACTTCAGGCTGAATGAATGTAATTGCTGATTATTAGCTATCTTTAATAATTCATTATAAAGATCCCTTAGTTTTTTGTTATTATAACCATATACAATTTTATCACCCCCATATTGAACATCACCAAACACTGGATGTTTTACATAAGAAAAGTGGACTCTAATCTGATGTGTCCGTCCTGTTAATAAATTTATTTCAACCAAAGAAAGATATTCATACTCTTCAACAACTTTGTATTCAGTTATTGCCGGTTTCCCACCTTTTTTTACAACTGCAAATAACTTTCTATCAAGACTTGACCTTCCAATGTCGCCCTCAATTCTGCCTGATGGTTCATCAAATTTTCCCCAAACCAAAGCAAGATATTTTTTTTCGACAGTCCTTTCAGCAAATTGCTTTGCCAGAAGAGAGTGGATTTCAGGATTTTTTGCAATGAGCATTATTCCCGAAGTGTCTTTATCGAGACGGTGCACTAAGCCCGGTCTGATTGAATCGCTTGCAAAGATTTTTCCTTCATCGCTAATATCTTCATCATCTTCATCAAGTTCAATTTTTATTCTTTCCCGATGTCCTAAATGATAAAGTAAAGCATTTACCAAAGTTCCGCTCCTGTTACCAAATCCCGGGTGTGAGACCATTCCTGACGCTTTATTAATCACTAATAAATATTCATCTTCATAAATGATATTTAGAGGAATGTTTTCGGGAATGAGTTCAATGGGCGGTGGTTTTAAGAGCTTACATAGAATAAAATCACCGGGTTGAACTTTTTTACTGCCCCTTGTGATTTTACCATTTACAGTGACTGCTCCCTCGCTAATAGCTTTCTGAACTTTTGTCCTTGTAGCATTTTTAATAATATTTACAAGATAAACGTCCAGCCTTTGAGGTGTTTGCCCTTGTGGAACTCTGATCTCGAATATACTTTCTATATATTCCGGATAATGACTATTTTCATCCATTAAAAAAATTCAGTAATTTCCTGCATACTGAACAGATTAAATATTGTTCTTAATTTGTTATGAGTTATCTTGCTTCTTGAACGTTAATTGTTTAAAAGAAGGAATATGTTTATAAAATATTAGCAAAAAAAATACACCAACTGTAACACACGAATCCGCAACATTAAATACGGGCCAATATCTTAAATTCAGGATGCTAATATCAGGAATATCAACTAATATAAAATCAATTACTTTGCCGTAGAAAATCTCAGCATAACCGAAAACAATACCATAAAATACTCTATCAACCAGGTTCCCAACAGCTCCTGCAAGTATGAGAGATACACCCGTTTTGATGCCCCAGTGAAAATTTTTCAACTTAAATAAATACCACGATAGAATAATTCCTGCTACGATTGAAAATATGCTCAAAACTATTTTAAATGGTCCAAAACCAATGCCAAATGCTATACCGGCATTCTCAACATAAGTAAATTTAACAACTTCACCAATCACATTTATATCTGAAAAAACAGTTCGGGTGTAGTATGCATTTTCGCCAAAACCTACGTGGCTGACCCCAAAATATTGATAAATCATAAATTTCGTGGTCTGATCAACGAGTATTAAGATTATGGAAATGATAAAGAATGGAGTAACTCTTTTCTTAGTATTATTCATCATAATTCATTCCAAAAAAAAAGGGACTATAAAGTCCCGATAAAAAAATAAAATTAATCAGGCTATTTTAATGGCTCAATCCTGTCAATCCCATCTTCAGGACAAACTTTTCTGATTTTCCAGCTTGCAGAAAGGGTAGTGATTGGAACAGCCAACAATCTTTCTTTTGCAATAAGAATCCCGCATTCCCTGCAGATCCCATAGGTTTTGTCAGCTATTCTTTGCAAGGCTTCATCAAGCTTCTTTATATATTCATTTATTCTTTGTATCTGAGCGTAAGTTTTTTCTTTCTCCATAGCCTCAGAGCCTTGCTCAGCCATGTGCATAGAGTAAATCATACTCTCCTCGGCAAAATCATAATTCGTAAGATCTTCAAGCCTTTCTTTTAACATACCCAGTTCTTCAATAGCCTCTTTCCTAACCTCAAGTATTTTAGCTTTAAACATTTCTAAATCTTCATCGGAATAACGAACAGTTGGTTTTGGCATTTCGGTAATACCCTTTTTTTGAGTTGTATGTTGTTCTCCAACTACCTTAGTTTGTTCTTGTGGTTTTTCTTTAGCCTTTTCGATACCTTTTACTTTAGCTTTTGTTTCTTTGTTCGTAACTTCTGATTTGATAGATTTTTTAGTTGGTGATTCGTCAGAAATGTTGATTTCGGACTTTGACTTAGTTTCAAAATCTTCTGTCTTTTTATCAGATTTAGCCTTTGCCGAAACTTTTTCATCAGGAGATTTTTTTGTCACTTCAATCTTAGAAGCCTTACAATCAGTTTTGTGTTTCATAGGAGCAGGTGTGTTTTTGTTATTACCTCTTTTGATAACAAGCTCTTCTTTTTTTTCGACAGATAAAGTTTTTTCCTGATCTTTTTTTGTTTTAGGAGTTTTTCTATCTTTATGAGCAAGCTTATCTTTAACCTCAGATGTTATTCGGGGTTTGATTGCTTTTTCGGATTTTGATGTCTTAAGCTCTGCTTTGTTAGTTTTAGTTTCGATTTTTTTTGATGATACAGAATCAATTTCATCGTTTGTTTGCTTATTTTTTGCCGATTTAGATTTACTAGCCATTTAAATTACTCCTAAGTTAAAGAGTTGCAAATATAATATAATTAATATAATTAAAAACAAGAAAAATAATCAAAATAAAGTTTAAAAAACCTTTTCAACTAAAACTTCAATATTCTCATCAAAAATTTCAATACTTTCTCCCTCAATATTGTCATTTAAGAGAAGGGCTTCAGCCAAAGTCTCATTACAAATATAATTAGAAAGTTTTAAAATTCTTGAGGAAATATTATCGTCAGCTCTAAATTCAATCTTTATTCTGTCAGTAACATCGAAATCTTTTGACTTTCTGATGTTTTGAATTCTATTAACAAATTCTCGCGCTATACCTTCGCTGAGCAATTCATCTGTAACAGTTGTGTCTAAAGCAACGGTAATTCCTTCTTCGCTTGCAACAAGCCAACCTTCGATATCTTCGCTCATTATTTCAACATCATCAATTGAAATCTCATAATCTTGATTTTCGATTTTAAAAATAAATTTTGACTTTTCCTCAAGTTGATATATCTGAGAATTTGTCATGTTTCTTATCAGGTCAGCGATAGTTTGGGTCGTTTTGCCAAACTTTTTACCTATGGTTTTGAAGTTTGGTTTAGCTTTTTTTCGAACTATCTCAGCTTCTCCAGTAACATACTCTATATTTTTAATGTTAACTTCTTCTTTGATAATAGATTCAAAATGTTGAATGTCCCGGCGTTCCTGAGCCGTAAGAACTGGTATCAATATTCTTGATAAAGGCTGCCTGACCCTTATTTTTGCTTTTTCTCTCAAAAACCTTGTCAAAGTAACAATATTTTGAGCAATAGACATTTTATGTTCAAGATCTTGATCAATCAAATTTTTCTTAGATGAGGGGATATCCATCAAATGAATTGATTCGGGCTCATCATCGTTCCTCAGTTTCTGGTAAATATCTTCGGAGATGAAAGGTGCAGCAGGAGCCATCATCAGAAGAATATTTATTAAAACTTCTCTCAGGGTTTGATAAGCAGCCAGTTTTTCTTTATCATTTTCTCCTTTCCAAAATCTACGTCTGTTGCGACGAATATACCAATTTGAAAGCTCGTAAATCACAAAATTCTGAACTCCACGAAAAGCTCGTGTCAAATCATATTTTTCCATATTGCTTCGATAATCATCAATTAAAGTATTTATTCTCGAAATAATCCATCTGTCTATTTCGAGTCTCTCGGCAATATCAACTGGTTTTTCTTTGCCTGTAAAACCATCAATATTTGCGTATAGAGCAAAGAATGAATAAATATTGGTCAAGGACCTGAAAAAGTCTGATATGATGGTCTTGGCAATATCATCTTCATTGAAAAGAGTTGCTTTCCATGGAGGATTATTAACCAATAAATACCACCTGACGGCGTCCGCTCCAAAACGCTCCATCACTTCAAAGGGATTAACAACATTTCCCTTTGATTTTGACATCTTTACTCCGTTCTTATCAAGGATTAACTCATTAACAATAATATTTTTGAAAGCTGGTTTGTCAAATAGTGCGACTGCTATATTATGAAGTGTATAAAACCAACCTCTTGTTTGATCTATGCCTTCAGCAATAAAATCCGCAGGAAAACTATTATTAAATAATTCCTGATTTTCGAAAGGATAATGAAATTGAGAAAATGGCATGGCGCCTGAATCGAACCATACATCAATTAC
>CALHRB010000178.1 GCA_938038165.1 Candidatus Kapaibacterium sp.
GATGGCAATAAAGCTAGGTCAATTATTATAACTATTAAAAAAACTGTAATAATAAAACTCAGCAGAACAATTGCATAAGGTATTAATTTTTTATTATTATCATTCAACTTTTTTACTCCATAATTATCTTAGTATTCAAAAATAAATCTTATTTTACTAAAATTCTAATTCATGCATTAATTCTCGAAAAATCTAACAATAATATTAACGTCTCAAGATCCTTAAAATATATTAATCCGAAATAAATATTGATGAATACAAATGAATAATATTGATTTTCTGTCATTGAATAAATTAATTCTCTCTTGCTCTAATATTCTTTTGACTACTCATCTTAACCCCGATGGGGATGCAATTGGTAGCATTCTTGGTTTATATCACTTTTTGAAATTGGCGAACAAAAATTCAAGAATAGTCATATCTGATCCTGTGCCACAGAACCTTAAGTTTCTTGATGGAGCTTCTGAAATTGAAATTTTCGATGATAACAAAAATTACCCATGGTTTGAATCTCTGGATCTGATTTTAATACTCGATCTGAATGATGTAACAAGACTGAAAGGACTTGAAAAATTTATTTTGAAATCAAATGCTAAAAAGGTTGTTATTGACCATCATATAGAACCAAAGGAATTCGCTGATTTCTATCTTATCGATACTGAAGCTTCATCAACTGGTGAACTAATCTATAAAATTATCACACAAGATAAGTTACATAAAATAAATAAAAGCATTGCTGAAAATCTTTATGCTGCAATATTAACCGATTCTGGTTCTTTTAGGTTTCCAAGAACTGATGAAGAAGTACACCTTATCATTGCCGAACTTATACGGAATGGAGCTGACCCTGTAAAAATCTATGAAGAAATATACAATAAAAATTCATATAACAAAATTAAACTTCTGGGCAAAGGATATTCAAATTTAGAGCTTTTCTTTAATAACATTTTTTGCTTGATGACATTAAAAAAGGAAGATTTTTTGACCACCAAGACCGATAGCTCTGATCTGGAAAATTTTGTAGAATCATTAATGGCTATTAATGGTGTTAAAATTGGAGTCCTGATAGCCGAAATTCCTGATGCCAACGAGATAAAAATCTCATTAAGGTCAAAAGGTAATTATTCTGTTCGTGATTTAGCAGTAAAATTTAATGGCGGTGGTCACCTGAATGCTGCTGGTGCAAGGGTTATCAATGAATCCCTGGAATCAGTCAAGAAAGGGCTGATGAAAGAAACTCAAAATTTATTTTTTTTCTAATAATATTAAAAATTAATTATATCACTTCCACTCTACCTTCGATTGCCCGCAGTATTGTTGCATCATCAACAAATTCTAATTCCGAGCCTACGGGCATTCCACGGGCTATTCTGGTGGTTTTAACTCCAAGAGGAGCCAAAAGCTTAGCTATATATTGTGTGGTAACTTCGCCTTCAATACTTGGATTTAGGGCTATTATTACTTCCTCAGTTGAATTAATTCTTTCCATTAATTCTTTTATTTTTATATCATTTTGGGTAATACCCTCGAGTGGATTAATTACTCCGTGTAAGACATGATATAAACCTCTATATTCCCCTGTTTTTTCGATAGCAATAACATCATTTGGGGACTCGACCACACAAATTATTTTTCTGTCTCTTTTCGCGGAAGAGCAAACAGGGCAAGGATCGGACTCTGTGTAATTAAAGCATTGAGAGCAATATTTAACTTTTTCCTTTAGATCTATCAAACCTTTTGCAAATTTTGCGATAAATTCTTCTGGCTGTCTAACAAGATAATATGTTAATCTTTGAGCTGATTTTTTGCCAATTGAAGGCAAAGAAGAAAGTATTTCAATCATACGTTCTATGCTTTCGGAAGTATATAGCATCAATCAATCCCTAAAAACAAAAAAATTAAATATTAAAATTAAGCCCGGGAATGTTCGGAAGAAAACTTGTAAATTTAGACATTTCATCTTTAATCATATTTTGAGATTCTTTGAAAGCTTTATTAACAGCACCTCTAACTAAATCTTCAATCATTTGTTTGTCCTTGCTTTCAATTAAATCTTGACTTATATTAATTTTCAAAACCTGTTGATTCCCATCAATAGTAACGGACACCATACCACCGCCTGTTTCGACTGTTATACTTTTTGTCGAAAGCTCAGACCTGATTTTTTCTATCTCTTCCTGCATCTTTTGGAATTGCCCCAGAATATTTTTAAAATCAAAATCCATAAATACCTTTACAATTATTAATCTTAATTTTCGATTATATTTTTTTTACTTGATTGATTACATTTATTTAGTTGCAACCAAACAAGCATAAATACGTTAAGAATTTGACGAAACTAATAATTTTTTAATTTTTATTTTGAGGTTACTATGGGTATTTTCAGTAGAATAGCTGATATTTTTAAATCAAATGTAAATGATGCACTCGATAAAGCAGAAGATCCCGAGAAAATGCTTAAACAAATGGTTCTCGAAATGGAAGAATCTGTTAACAAAGCCACTTTAGCAGTTGCTAATTCTATAGCAAACGAGAAGTCACTCGAAAGAAAGCTCGAAAAGGCTCGCAATGAAAAAAAAGATTGGGAACAGAAAGCAATTCAGGCACTTCAAGCCGGTCGTGAGGATCTTGCAAAAGCTGCTCTTGAGAAAAAAGCGATTGCAGAAAGGAATGTGATTGACTTGGAGCCTATCTATCAACAAGCCAAAGCTACTTCTGACAAAATGCGAACCCAATTAAATTCTTTAAAGGCTAAATTGGATGAAGCCAGAAGCAGACAAAGCACTCTTATAGCACGATCTCAAGCTGCAAAAGCTCAGAAGCAAATTGCTCAATCATTTTCGGGGGTTGGTTCCGATGCTTTTAGCAAGTTTGACAAGTTCGAAGGTAAAATCGAGAAGCTTGAATCCGAAGCTACTGCTTTCGAAGAGCTCGCTGGTGAAAACACAAAGTTAGAAGATGAGTTCAAAATGCTCTCAACTTCCAGCAATGTTGATGCAGACTTGCTCGAACTCAAAGCCAAACTTGGTATGCTTCCTGAATCTACTGAAGATACTAAGTCGAAGGAATCGTAAATCATTTTTTTATATTATCTTTTGTGTCCTCAATCTTAAATTATTTGCACTTTTTTTTAAGATAAATTAAATTTAATGGAGAAATTATGAATACCGAAACTAACTCACAAATAGATACATTCTCAACCGATACACCCGACGAATTAATTCAGAGAACTATTGAGAAAGTATCAAATTATCTAAAAGAAATATATCCAAACCACATTTCTTTCGGCGATGGCACTTTTACGATTGCAAGAGGCTCTTCGCAGGTTATGATTATTGTGCGCCCATTCACAGATACTGAATCATGCGTAGAATGCATTTCGAATGTCGTTACATCTGCTAATGTTACACCAGATTTGATGAGATTTTTATTAAGAAAAAATTCTGAACTTCATTTTGGTGCTTTTGGATTACTTTTTGATGATACCGTTACTTTTTCCCATTCTTTGCCCGGAGCTAATCTCGATCCTAATGAACTCAAAACAGCGGTTGATGCTGTTGCTATTATTTCAGATTACTATGATGATATTATTGTGGAACTTGCTGGAGGTAAAAGAGCCTCTGATATTATAGAAGATCTGGAATGAAAAAATTAATTTGTAATAAAAAAAGCAGTTGAGAACTATTCACAACTGCTTTTTTTCTACAATTATCTTGTAATACTAAATTTTGAGGCAATTTTATCGTTTCCTGATTTGATAATACAAAAATAGCTACCTGAAATTAATTTTGAGACATCAATATTAATTTGATTTTTTAATCCAGGTTCAGGATTCTTGAATGTATTCTTTAAAATCACATTACCATTTAAATCAACAACAGTAATAGTAAAATCGTAATAGTTATTTAACGAAGACAAAGCCAGGCTTAAATTTGTCTGATTTTGATTAACTAGTATTTTTTCAATTTCGATATTACCAATGCTTATATTATCATTAACATCAGATGTTCCTGTTGTTACTATTGGAATAATCATTGGATCAATATCTATTGGAACACCTTCAAATTGAATCAAACTTCCTAAGTTCGAAGAAACCCATCCATTTTGAGTATAGAGCAAAACACAACACCTTTCCTGATTAGCACCATCTCCATGTTTGTTTGAAAAAATCACATAACCGTTGTTATTTACTCTAACACTTCTTGTCAGAACCATTACAACAAAAGAACCTGAAAAATTTACAGGATTCTTAAAGTCTATGTACGAAAACTTTGGGCTTGTTAAATTTGTGTCTAAATTCTCTAAGAAAAAAATTTCATTGCCAATAGGTGCTCCTTCCGGGAGTCCATTCGACTGATTTGAATTATAAATTGAAACAACAAGTGTGTCGTCCATTGTGCCAACTACTTTGAATGAAACAGAAACAAGAACACCTTCAATGGTACCACTTTTGTCTATTGGAAATTTTTCTCCTAAAAAATAATAGATTGGATTAGTTCCTGTCAATGGATAATTGTTGCCCTGAACATTAACAGCATAAGTTACAAACTGAGTTGCTCTCAAATAGTGATCGTTCAATGTGTCATTAGGCGAAAGCAATCTATCTGTTTTTGAGAAACTTTCAAATGATTTAACATAGATTTTTGAAAAATCTGTATTTGAAGGGACTAGGCAAAAATTTTCAATTTCATTAATTGAAATTGATTGGGTAAAGCTTGTTGAGAAACAAATCAACCCAACTAATAAAGAAAGTACTAAACCTTTCATAAAATCCTGTATAAAAATTAAAAATAATTTATTTTAGTTATAATTAAAAAAATTAATGCCTTGATCTTGAAGATCTTCTTGGGTTTCTTTCGCTACGATCATTTCTATCGTGACTGTCTTTATTTCTATTATGACTTTTCATAGAACTTTGAGAGCTTTCTTCAAAGCCTTCAGGTTTTGGTAGAAGAGCTTTTCGGCTTAATCTTAACTTTCCATCGGGTGTAATTTCCAATAACTTAACTTCAATTTTATCGCCGACTTTAAGTATATCTGAAATATTTTCAGTGCGTTCGTAGGCAATTTGAGAGATATGAAGTAAACCCTGTTTCTTGGGTAATATTTCAACAAAAGCTCCCATTCCTTCTCTGATTTCTTTTACTTCACCGATATAGACTTCTCCTTCCTCTGGGTTTCTAATTTGAGAAATAATTATATTTTTTGCTAATTCAGCCGGTTCCTTTGAAGAGGAAGCTATAACGATTTTCCCATCGTCATCAATGTTGATTTCAACCCCTGTTTCTCTTATGATACTTCTTATATTCTCACCCCCTGGACCAATAATCAAACCAATTTTATCCTGAGGAACACTAAATACAGTAAATCTTGGAGCATAAGGTGATAATTCTGGTCGAGGTTTATCAAGAGTTTCATTCATAATTGATAATATGTGTAATCTACCTCTTTTTGCCTGCTCAAGGGCTTTTCTCATAATTTCAACTGATAGTCCCTGAATTTTTATATCCATTTGACAAGCTGTAATTCCATCAGTTGTGCCAGCTACTTTAAAATCCATATCGCCAAGGAAGTCTTCATCGCCAAGTATATCACTCAACACAGCGTAATTTTCACCTTCTTTAATCAGACCCATTGCAATGCCTGCCACCTGTTTTTTCATCGGAACACCAGCATCAAACAAAGACAGACTCCCTGCACAAACAGTAGCCATTGAAGAAGACCCGTTCGATTCCAATATATCAGAAACAACTCTTATTGTGTATGGAAATTCTTCGAATGACGGTAACATAGATTTCAAGGCTCTTTCAGCTAAATTTCCATGACCGATTTCTCTTCGACCAACTCCACCAATTCTTCCAACTTCGCCTGTGCTAAAAGGTGGAAAATTATAATGCAAAATGAATCTAACTGTGTAAGTTGGCAGTAGTCCGTCAATCATTTGCTCATCTGATTTAGTTCCTAATGTAGTAGTTGTCAAACTCTGTGTTTCTCCTCGCGTAAACAATGCTGAACCATGTGCCCTGGGAAGTAAATTTGTTTCGCAAGTGATATTTCTAATGTCTTCAAGTCCCCGTCCGTCAAGTCTTTTGTTTTCTTCTAAAATCATTGTTCTCATGGCAGTTTTTTCTAATTTGTTAAGAATTTCAGCCGTGATTCTTTTATATTTGCTCTCATCATAATTCTCTGAATCAGAAAACTTAGCAGAAACAGCTTCAAAAGCTTTATCGAGCAGTGCATTTCTAAGCTCGTGACGCTCAGTTTTTGATGTAACCTTGTGAACATAAGAATAAAGATCCTCGCTTATAGAATCTTTAATTAGTGAAACTAATTCTTCATCTGGATCTATTTTAGTAAATTCACGTTTTTTAATATCAAATTGTTCGAAGAGCTTTCTTTGCAGATCATTAAGAATTTTGATTTTCGAATGGGCAAATTCAAGAGCTTCGATAAATTCATCCTCAGATATTTCTTTTGATTCTCCTTCAACCATCACAATTGAATCATCTGTTCCAGCAACGGTAATATCAATATCAGAATTCTCTAATTGTTTGAATGAGGGATTAGCTATCCATTGGCCTTTATTTCTGCCAACTTTTACTTCAGATATCGGACCTTCGAATGGAATATCGGAGATCATTAAGGCAGCAGAAGCTCCAACAGCAGCCAAGGTTTCTGAATCGACTTCAATATCAGCTGAATAAACGGTAGCTATAATTTGGGTTTCAAAATTCCAGCCTTTTGGAATCATTGGTCTTATTGGTCTGTCAATCAGCCTTGAAGTAAGAATTTCTCTATCACTCGGTTTACCTTCCCTTTTCAAAAAACCGCCTGGAAATTTACCGGCAGAAGCCATTTTCTCACGATACTCAACCTGTAATGGAATAAAATCAACATCTTCCAATTCTTTCTCACTTGCAACAACTGTTACTAATATCATAGTATCGCCGCATCTGACCATAACACTTCCATTGGCAAATTTGGCAAATCTGCCTGTTTCGAGCGAGTACTCTTTTCCTTCGAAATCAATACTTACTCTTTTTACTTTACTTTCATTATTCATATTTTCTTTCATTTTTTGATTTTCAAAAATTGTTTTTTCGTTCATACAAATTAAAAAAGCGGTAAATAGTTTACCGCCCTATTAAAATAATAATAAATATAACCTACTTCCTTAATGATAAAGCTGAAATAATAGTTCTGTATCTGTTTATATCTTTTCTTGATAAGTAATCAAGCAG
>CALHRB010000179.1 GCA_938038165.1 Candidatus Kapaibacterium sp.
GAATTTATTTCAGAGAACATATAAATAAAAGCTGTCATATATATTTTTATTTGCAATTAACCCGAAATTTATAAAAAAATTTATGTTAGTACATAGGAGACGTTTTTTGATGAAAAAGAAAAGTATAGGAAATTTTTCATTATGTTTATTATTTTTACTGATTGCTTCCTGCTCTGAAAAAGAACAACCACGACAAACCGACCAAAAGCAGTCAACTCAGAAAACAGTAATTCAAAATGAAGCTCTCACAAATGCAGGAAATAATAGTAATATTAAACTAAATTTCAAATTGAGCAGGGACAAGACATACTTTATGAAGGTTAATATTCAGCAGCAAATGGACCAGACCATTGAAGGACAGAAACAAAGTTTAAAACAAAAAATGGGTGTGGGCTATGCATTTAAAATTCTTGATAATAAAGCTGATACACTTTACACTATCGAGGTTATATTTAATTCTATCTATCAAGAAGTCGAAGGACCGACAGGCAAAGTTAGTTATGATTCAAAAAAGAAAGACAATGTTGAATCGCCATTTAGTATGATATTTTCTAAGATAATCGGGAAAAAATTAAGAGCTGATTTGAAATCAAATGGGGAAATTACATCCGTTAGAGGCGAAAAAGAACTTGTTGATGCAGTTCTTAAAGCTATGAATGTTACTAATGAATCTATCAAAGAAGAATTAAGTAAATCGATCAGGCAACAATTTGGAGCAAATTCAATAAAGGACATGTTAGAACACAGTTGGGCATACCTTGGTAACGAAAATAGAAAAGTTGGCGACAATTGGAAACAAAACCATTCAATATCAGGTGGTTTACCTATTACTGTCTTCAACACGTGGACACTTAATGAAATTAATAATGAAAACATAATTTTAGGATTAAAAAGCTCCTTAAAAACTAATGAGAAAAATCCTTATGCCGAGGCTGGAATTATGAAAGTAAAGTATGACTTAAGCGGCTCTCAGGAAGGAATTTATAAGCTTGATAGAAATTCATGCTGGTTAATTAAGGGTGAAATAAATCAGAAGATTTCGGGCAAAGTTATTCTGGAGAAGAACCAGAATAATCCCGAAGAGAAGACCTGGCCTCTTTCAGTTGTTAGTAAATACATTATTGAAGCAGTTGACTAAATGAAGAAACCTAAATTTATTATCATGATTTTAATCCTTGAATCATTTATACTTTTAAGTTGCAATGAAAGTTCATCGTATAAAAATTATGTAAAAGAAAATCAGGCTGAAATCAAACCAGATCAAACTGGTAAGGACATTGAGGTAACTTTTATGGACTCCTCAAGGTTAAAAGCTATTTTAAGGGCTGAAAATTCGAGGATTTATCAGGAACGTTTCGAAACATTTCTTGATAATAACATCAAAGTTGAATTTTTTTCAAAATATGGTAGTAATCGGGTAAGTTTATTAACTGCTGACAGTGCTAAAATTGATGACAGGACAAGAGATATGATGGCATGGGGGAACGTAGTTGTTATCGCAGATAGTTCTGGAACGAAAATAGAAACAACCTTATTAATGTGGGATAATAAAAGTCAAAAATTATACTCAACTGAATTCGTAACTATAACGTCTCCAAATGAAAAAATTCAGGGGTATGGATTTGAATCTGACCAAAATTTAACTAATTATAAGATTTTTAAAGTTAGTGGAGTTCAAAAGTGAAAAAAATGATAATTGCAGGAAATTGGAAAATGAATACCTTGCCAAATGAAGCAGAAGAATTGGTTAGGAATATATTACAGGGATTGCAGGATAAAAAATTTGATAGTGAGATTGTTGTCTGTCCTCCATTTACTAATCTTCATACAGTTTCAGCACTCATAACTGGAAGCAAAATTAAACTTGGTGCTCAAAACTGTTATTACGAGCCAAAGGGTGCTTTCACTGGTGAAATTTCGATCCCGATGCTAAAATATTTCGATGTAGAATATATAATTATTGGACATTCTGAACGAAGAACATACTTTGGAGAAACTGATGAAATCATAAACAGGAAAGCTCGAGCAATTCTCGAAAAAAATTTAAAACCAATAATTTGCATTGGTGAAACTCTATCGGAGCGTCAACAAGGTAAAACATTTGAAATCTTATTCAATCAGCTTGAAAAATGTCTCTGTGATTTAAAAGTGGATGATTCCAAAAATTTAGTGATAGCTTATGAGCCTGTTTGGGCTATAGGTACCGGTGTATCTGCCACCAAAGAGCAAATCGAAGAAGCTCACAATAAAATAAAAAATCACATTCAATCAATGTTTGGTATTGCACATGATGATATTGTTCTCCAATATGGCGGCAGTGTTACCTCCGATAATTCTGAGGAAATACTCAGCATTGAGAGCGTAAATGGAGCTTTAATAGGTGGAGCATCATTAAAATCAGATGTTTTTTTAAAAATAATTGAAATTGCTGAAAAAACCATCAAAAATTAAAAAAATTAATCTAATGCTGAGTGTACCAAATATAATAACGATAATAAGAATAGTTTTATCGCCATTGTGTTTCTTGTTTTTTTTGTCAAATGATAGTTTTTTGGTGCAGATAGGTTGTGTTATATACTTAGTGGCAGCA
>CALHRB010000180.1 GCA_938038165.1 Candidatus Kapaibacterium sp.
GTCAATTTTTCACATTTACCGGATGTTCCATCCTGCTGTCCAAAATATAATTCTGGCGATGGTTTTGGTTTTTTTGGCTCAATTTTTTTTTCACAGAATTTCACTAATCTCTTTTCTATTCATTCTGACTTAGGATTTCAAAGCTCGGCGACAAATTTCAAATATGATGAAATAAAACCTGTTAGGGTTGGCAATGAAGTCAGAGATGGAATATTCAGGCATTCAATTGATTTGAGTATGAATTTATTTTTTTTATCTTCAACTACATACTTGAATTTATTCAACAATTTTCGCTTTGGAGCTGGTGTTTGGTCGGCTTATACAATTTCGCAAAAGGCAATCCAGAGGGAGCAAATATTGAAACCAGATGGAATTATCTACGAAAATGGAGAGAGAATAAGAGATGAATATACTGGCTCAGTTCCTGATTTTTATCCATTCAGATTGGCTTTTACTCTAAATCTCGATTATGAACTGCCTTTTGCTATTGCTGGCAAGTTCCATCTTATACCGCGTCTATCGTTTTATTATGATATTATACCATTGATTAAGAACTATGATTGGAATACAAATTACACTAACTTTTCCGTTAGCATATATTATAGACCTCAAAAGACTGAACCTGAAATTATAAGACAGAAAATATTCGAATTAGATACATTAATTTTTAAAAACAAAAGTATAAAAGATTCATTCATTGTTTTGGGAAAAACATTTACCATTATTGAAACATCTGAACGCAAAGAATTAAAAACAACGGTTGAAAAAATAAAAAGAACTGATACGTTGTTTATACCCGAAAAATCTGCTTTGCTTGCCAAAATTCAAACTTTTGCAGTTTATCCTGATTCATCAAGAAAGAAAATCTTCTCAATTAAAATTATTGAAAATTTTGCAAGAAGTGTTGTTCCGCTTCTGCCGTATATATTTTTTGAGAAAAATTCCACCGAAATTAGTGAAAAATATCAGCTCTTGGCAGATAATAAAAAAATTACGGAATTTTTCGATCCAGTTTATCTAAACAGGCATATTTTTAAAATTTTAGCTGACCGAATAACAGAAAATCCTCAATTAAAAATCAAGTTAATTGGATATGCAGATAAAAGCACAGAGAAAGGAGATTGCAGGATAGCAAGAAAAAGAGCGGTTGCCGTCAGAGATTATTTTGTAAATAGTTTTAATCTTGATAGTTCAATTTTCGATATAGTAACGTCCAACATAAATTGTGAACCAAAAAGCCCAACCTTGTCTCAGAATGAAGATGGCTATTACGAAAACAGAAGAGTTGAAATTGACCCGGAGAATCCTGAGTTGTTAAAACCAATATCAATCATATCAAAATTAAATGCTCCACAAACTGATCCCCCTGCTCTGGAATTTGATCCTGACGGAACTTCAACCGAGGATGTAAGTGGCTGGAAGTTAGAATTAGTTCAAGATGATTTAGTGTTGCTAAATTTTCAGGGTAAAGGAACGCCTAAGAAAATTATACAACTGGTTGACTCAAACCTTGCTGAAAAAATCTCAAAAAACGTTCCTCTTCAAGCAAGACTTATTGTTTGGAATTCCTTCGGCGATACTGCAATAAGTTATGATAATCAAAAAGTCGAAAAAGATACTTCGGACAAGATACTCGAAAGATATTCGGTTGCATTATTCAGGGTATCAAAAGATATTTTAAGGGATATAGATAAAATGGGAATCAGGGAATTCGCCCAAAAAATCAGTAATGGTGATACAGTTTCAATAATCGGCTTCACAGATTATCTTGGTATTCCCGCGGAAAACATAAAATTATCCCAAAACAGGGCTGATGCGGTTTATCAATTTCTCAAAAAAATCCTGGCTGAGAAAAATTTCACTGTAATTATAGATAAATGCAAGGGAGTAGCTGACACATTTTTTCCATCGAGCATTAGTTCTTATTCTACTCCGGAAGAAAGATATCTTAGCAGAACAGTCCAAATTGAGATAAAAAAAGGAAAATAGCTCAAAGATCATTGTCCGAGCTGTTTTCCAAAATATCACATTAATATTATTACGAACAAATTTAACAGTAAAACTTATTGATTTGCCCAAGTGCACAGATATAACTCAGAAGGATTCACCATCAATTCGTGGGTTGGAAGAACTCTGACAGTAAAACCCTGCTGTCCGGTGTCCGGGCATTCATAATAACCCTCATAATAATGTAGCTTATCTTCTGATTTGATTAGTTCCAAATTATTATGACTCGTATTTTCAAGGTCTCCGTGTGGATTAATTCTTCCGTAGTAAACTTGCACAACAACATCAGATGGTTTTAACTTACCTAAGTTAACAACGGCAGATAATTTCACAGGTTTTCCAACAAAAAAATCACCATCCTCAATAATTTTCACTTCATTGATATGAACGTTGTTCCATTCAGCTCTGACATTATCTTTCCATTTTTTTAAATCAACAGCTCTGGAACCATTGTCTTCTGTAAGTTTTCGAAAATTATGAAGTGAGGGGATATAGAAATTATTAGTATAATCTTTGACCATTCTTGTTGTCGAAAATTTACCGGCAATTGTTTTAATGCTATTTCTCATTAAATTGAGCCAATTTTCGGGTATCCTGCTGACGGGATTTCTGTCATAAAACATTGGGACGATAGATTGTTCTAATGTGTTGTATAATGCACCTGACTCGATTATATCCTGTTCTTCCTGATTGGTATATTCTTCGCCGTGACCAATAGAGAAGCCGTTACTACCATCAAAGGCTTCATCCCACCATCCATCAAGGATACTCAAATTAAGTGTACCGTTCAAAGCAGCTTTCATTCCACTTGTACCGCTGGCTTCCATAGGTCGGATTGGGGTGTTCAGCCAAACATCGCAACCCTTAATTAACAATCTTGCAATAACCATATCATAATCTTCGAGAAAAACAATATGTTTTTCGAGTCCATAAGCTTTCACTTGTTGAATAATGTTTTGAATTACTTCTTTACCGGCAGTGTCGTGAGGATGTGCTTTTCCGGCTATTAACATTTGGACTGGTCTTGCAGGATCGGTGAATATTTTCTTTAATCTTTCCATATCTCTAAAAATAAGTAAAGCCCTTTTATATGTTGCAAATCTTCTTGCAAAGCCGATAGTAAGAGTATCAGGATTCAGATATTCATTAATTATATTTATCTGATCGGGTGTGAGAAAAGCTTTTTGTTTTTTTTGCAGGTATCTTCTAGCAAAAAGTACCAGACGAACTCTACGCCTCTGTTTCTCTCTCCAGATTTCCTCGTAAGGTATAACATCCATTCTGTCCCAAACCTCCTGATTGTCAGTGTCTGTTCTCCATCTTGGTGTAAGATACCGATCAAATAGCTCTGAAAATTCACGGGCTATCCAAGTGAGTGTATGAACACCGTTTGTAATATGTTTAATAGGGACTTCATCAACCGGAAAGCATTTCCATATGTTATGCCACATTTTCCTAGCAACAACTCCGTGCAATTTACTGACTGCATTATAATAACTTGACAATCTAAGCCCCAAGACTGTCATAGAAAAATCTTCCTGAGGATTATAAGGACCCACATGACCTAAAGCCATAAAGTCTTCTTTAGATATTTTCAAGGTCTTTATATAATTATTAAAATATGCTTCCATTCTGTCTAATCTGAATACCTCATTTCCAGCAGGAACGGGTGTGTGAGTGGTGAATATAGAGGAAGCTTTGGTGATTTGCTTAGCCGAGCGGAAATCAATATTATATTTATCCATAAACTGCTTAGTTCTTTCTATCAACGCAAATGCAGCGTGTCCCTCGTTTATGTGAACCACTTCGGGAATATAACCTAAAGCTTTCAAAGCTCTCATCCCACCAATACCAAGAACAATTTCCTGCTGAATGCGGGTTTCTCTTGTTCCTCCATAAAGTTGATCTGTGATATCTCTGTATTCAATTATACCGTTTTGTTCTATATTTGTATCAAGTAAATAAAGGGGTACTTTACCAATTTGTAATTTCCAAATTTGGAAGAAAGCTTTTCCCAAGGGAAGATCTACATCTAATATAATTGGTGAGCCAGACTTATCTTTCATTAAAATCAATGGCATGGAAAAAAAATCGTTATATAAATAAAGTTCATTTTGCCATCCATTTTGAGTCAAATGCTGCCTGAAATAACCCTGCTGATATAAGAGTCCAACACCAATAAGAGGCAGACCTAAATCACTGGCAGACTTAAGATGATCGCCTGAAAGAACGCCAAGACCGCCGGAGTAATTAGGGAAGCTTTCATTTATTCCATACTCTGTCGAAAAATATGCAAAACATCCATGATTGTCATTGCCAAGAGTTTCGTACCATGTTTTTTGTTCTAAAAATTTTTGAAATTTTTCATAGACATAATCTAAAAAACTTGTGAAGTCAGTTTGCTCAGCAAGTTCCTGAAGTTTGTTTTGGGGGGTGCGATTAATTAACAAAACGGGATTGTGACTTACCTCCTCCCATAAATCTTTGTTGATTCTCATAAAAAGTTCTTTAGCATCAGAATTCCAGCACCACCAATAATTATATGCCAGTTCTTTCAGCTTTGAGATCCTTTCGGGCAGATTAGCCGAAACAATAAAACTATGAATAGGTTTCATTCAATATAACTCCATTTATTT
>CALHRB010000181.1 GCA_938038165.1 Candidatus Kapaibacterium sp.
GCGGTGAATTAGCTGGGCATTTGGCTGCCACCTCGATCCTTATTGGTATGGGAGTAACAGAATTAAGTGTTTCGCCAACATCTTTTCTTGAGTTAAAAAAAAGAATAAGAGAGATAAAGTTCTCAGATGCGGTTAAGTATGCAGATCAAATTTTGAAATGTAAAACTCATGACGAGGTTCGAAAGCTAATGTCACTTAATTAGTTATTTAGAGCTCCCTCTTCAATCCATTTTCTTAAACCTTTTCTTTGGTTTTCAGTTATTTCCCAATATACAGATGGGAAATGTAGTTGTCCTGTGTTGGATTCAATAATATGAATTAATCTGCTTCTCTCGGGGTCACCGGGTCTGACAATGCTTCCGGCATCGGCATTTATCAGGTCAAAATAAGTAGCCATAAGGGGATTAGTAACATCATGACAACCTGGATAGTTGCAAGTATATCTAAGTAAAGGCTGAACGTGATATTGATAACTTACGTTGGAATCGGGGAATATAATATTTTTCCCTGAAGTTATAATAGGATCATTACAAGATTCATACAAGAACAAAAATGATAGTAAAAGAAAAATAATTATTAGAATTTTCATTAGTAACTCTCCTCAATTGAAGGAAAATCCTGATTTTTGACGTCTTCAATGTAATTTTTTACTGCCAGTTTTATTTCATCGTTCAGTCTGGCATATCGCCGAACAAACCGAGGGTTGAAATCAACTGTTAAACCGAGCATATCGGTATAGACAAGAATCTGACCGTCACAGTATGGTCCGGCACCAATTCCGATAGTTGGTATAGAAAGTGATTCAGTAATCTTTTTCCCCAATTCGGAAGGTATTTTTTCTAATACAATTGAAAAAGCACCAGCTTCCTGAAGTTTCAGAGCGTCATTATAAATTTTTTCGGCTTCTTTTTCTTCCTTGCCTCTTGCTTTGTAGGAACCGAATTTGTTTATACTTTGTGGAGTTAATCCAAGATGACCCATAACAGGAATTCCAGATTCCGTCATTCGTGAAATTCCTTGAAGAATATTTTCACTAGCCCCTTCAAGTTTTACTCCGGCACATCCGGTTTCTTTCATTATTCTTCCGGCATTTCGAAAAGCTTCATCAGCCGAAACCTGAAAGGTCATAAAAGGCATATCGGCAATAATCAATGGTCTTTTAGCTCCTTTTACAACGGCTTTTGTATGATAGATTGTTTCTTCAAGTGTTACTGACAATGTAGTTTCATTACCTTGAACAATATTACCCAAAGAGTCTCCTACTAAAATGACATCAATGCCACATTCATCAAAAATTTTTGAAATCAATGCATCGTAGGCTGTAAGACATACAATTTTAATACCAGATTGTTTCATGTACTGAAGCCTAAGAGTTGTAATGCTCTTTGATTCGTAACTTGAACTTGCCGAATAATCCAATGATTAATATCCCTGTTTAATTTATTCAATAATCACAAAAATATGATATATTAATATCGGAAAGAATATTAATTTATTTGATTTGTTATGAGATTTTTTAACTTAGTAGTTGCTTTTTGTTTCATACTTTGCATTTTCGTAGCAAAGTCCGAAAATAACAATGTTCTTTACGATAATACCATTATGTTTCCTCTTTCAAATTTTTTAAATGTCAATTCAGAATCAGACAGATTTACAATTGGTTATCAATATAACTTTGACAAAAAAATTTCATTTAGACTTTTCTTTGGATTCAATATTCAAACTAAGTTGACCTCCAAACCAATTAATGCAGAATCTGATGAGGAAGAGTCTAGTGGATTTTATTTCATTAATCCAGGATTAAAAATTGGTCTTTCAAAAACCCGTAATTTGCTCGTATTTGGTGCTCTTGATCTTTCATTTTCTTATGATTTTAGCAAGATAGAAGGAGTAAACTTTTCGTCTTTAAGCAAATTAGAGGAAAAATTTAACCTTTTTGGAGGACTCAATATAGGAATTGAATATTTTATGTCAGAAAATTTAAGCTTAAGTATTGAATCAGGCATTTTTTTTAACATTGGATTTGGATTTAAGACTGCCAGAATTGGCGATAATTCTCAGAAAGATAGATTACCAGTATCAATTGCATTTGGTATTAAACCCTCAATTAATTTAATATGTTTATCTATTTATTTTTAGGTTAGTTAATTATGAGAATTTTTATTGATGAAAACATTCCATTGTTGTATGAAACCCTGAAAAATTGTGGTGATATCCAGTTATTCAAGGGAAGAGAACTTCGTAATAAAGATTTATTGGATGGAAATTGTGAATTTCTTTTTGTTCGGTCAACAGCAAGAATTAACAGAGAATTACTCGAAGGGACTAAAGTAAAATTCATTGGTTCTGCCACATCCGGAACTGACCACGTTGATTTTGAATTTTTAAGTGATTATAAAATTAAATTTGCCGATGCAAAAGGTTCTAATGCAAATTCAGTTGCCGAATATGTTGTTTACTCAATATTAAAATGGGCTCAGGTAAATAATTTGAATTTAAGAACAAAAAAGATAGGTATCATAGGCTATGGAAATATTGGTAAATTGGTTGCAGGATATTCTCAATTGCTTGGGCTTGAAGTTTTCATTTACGACCCTCCTTTGTTTGACGATGGGTTTGGATTTCCTGAAAGTGTTAATTATTCCAGTTTGGAAGAAATTTTCAGGAAATGCGACATAATAACCAACCACGTTCCACTTACAAATAGTGGTGTTTATAAAACATACAATTTAATAGACAGTTATTTAATTGATTTCATTAAACAAAATTCTCTATTTATCCACACATCAAGGGGTGGGGTTGTATCAGAAAATGCTCTTATTGATGCCCTTTCTTATAGAAAATTTTTTTTAGCAATAGATGTTTGGGAAAACGAACCATTTATAAATTCTTTGCTTTGCCGTTTGTCTTTTCTGGCAACACCACATATAGCAGGATATTCATTTGATGGTAAGATTAAGGGAGTGAAGATGATGGCTGATTTTTTTCATAACGCAACTGGTTTAATTCCAGATTATTCTTCAATAATCAGTTATTTAGCTGATTTTAAGCCAATAAATAAAGAAATTTATCAAAATTACGAAGTCCTTTTAAAAATTTTAGAAGATAACAGGAAATTTTCAGAAGATTATCAAAATTTTTTAAGGACTATGTTATTTGAAAATAATAAGAGAGCTTACTTTTTTGATGAATTAAGGAAAAATTATCCACTACGTAGAGAATCTATTTGGTTATAAATGGAGGGGAAAAAAAAGAGGCTGACTTGCATTGTCAACCTCTATTTTTTATTATGATTGAAAG
>CALHRB010000182.1 GCA_938038165.1 Candidatus Kapaibacterium sp.
ATTATCGGCGGCTATGCGCTATGGTTTTGATATTAATGAATGGTTGGGGCTTTACACACAAGTCAGTGTCGGCGGAACGGTTACCGGTGGTGTCCTTAGATCTGGAATTGGCTTTAAATTCAGTCCTTATGAAAATTACGATTTATTGATAGGTCTTAATGGAATGCTTTTTGGTTATAAGCATCAGAACAATTTTTATATAACATCCAAATTAGCACTAAATTTTGGTGTTGGATTCAATTTTTAGGAGCGAAACGATGAAAAATAAAATTAAATATTTACTTTTTATTTTGACAATTGTTTTAATTTTCTCAATTACTCAATCCTGCAAGGACTCTCTTGGTTACGATCCAAATGTCGAAATAACAAAAATTATCAAGGATACTGTGAACATAGATCCCGAAGACCCTCAAACAAAATTCATCAATATAGACAAATGGGATATATCATTCAAAGAATTTTATCAGGAAGGGAGAATGCTAAAAGACCAAAAGTGGGATTTCGCTGTTCCTTTTCACAAGATTTTGATTGATACTTCAAATCAATACATAAGGCTATGGATGGAAATGGATTTCGTCAATAATAAACCCGACATTGAATACAGCAACAGAAAAGACAGAGTATTAAACTTCAGAATTAAATTTGTAGCAGAGTTATACACAGAAACAATTTATAACTTAGTTGAGAAAACCAACGAAAGACGCTGGTCAGAAATTACAATAAGAGACTTAAGAAAAGCAGTTGGGGCAAATTTTATTATACCTGGCAGTGAATCAAGATCCCAGTTTTTTCTTGAAGAAATAAATCTAAGAGCTGGTTATCTTAATTTTATCATCACAAATGATTTCACGAAATATCCCTATATCAGCACCAGATATTTCAGAGGCACAATTAAATTATATTTTAAAAACTAATTTAATTCCTTAATTTTTTTTTCCAGAAGTCTTTCATCTGTCAAACAGATAACTGAGTAATAGAAAATTAAATTAAACTTCAAAAATATTATTTGGTCTAATCATTGATATTAATACACAAATTTGTAAAAGAAAATCAATAATAACAAAAGTATTTTTATTTGTATTGAGCATATTTATTTTTCAAACTACGTCAGCTCAGCAATTCAAACCGAACATTGTAAGAATTGGCGACAAAATTGTTAATTACGTCTATCCAGAAATCTTCCCAACAGGTAATTTTATTATATGGTTAGAAGTGGACACAGCAAAGGGAAACTCAGCCAAAGATTGGCAATGCGGCCTTGACCCTACAATTAGTGATTTAATCCCCACGAACGGCAAGGGTTACAGTGCTTTCAGCACAAATCACTTTGGTAGTCCTGCTGATTGGTGTATTGATTCCTATTGGTTTATATTTTATTCAAATTGGTAAAAATACATAAAGAAATTTTTGCTTGTGAGATAATAATAATGATTCTTTTTTGTTAGAAAAACAACAGAAACAAGGCAAGACTTGCCTCTAAAGAGTTTGGTGTTGCTATTATGTCAGAAATTGTATAATATATGATTAAATATTAAATTTTTTGGTTTAGTTTTTGCTTTATTTATTTTTTTGAAATTTTTTTATTATATTAAAATTAATATTAGTATTAATCGAATATTAAATTGATTATTATTCACATATAAAGGATTTAATTGAACATAAAATACTTAGCCCATTTCTCCCCTTCCGGAAGAAAAATTGAAACATCCGGTTCAGCAACTAAGCATAGGTTGAATGAACAAATAGTTGCCCGAGAAATACGCGTTGTGGACGAAAAAGGCGAAGCACTCGGAATCATGTCAAGGAACGAAGCACTTAAATTAGCCGAAGCAAGAGAATTAGACCTTGTGGAAATTGCTCCTCATGCAAATCCTCCCGTGTGTAAGATTATTGACTATGGGAAATTTCAATACGAGATTCAAAAAAGAGAAAAAATCCAGAAGAAGCACCAGCAACAGCAGCAGATGAAGGAAATCAGATTTAAATGGAGAATTGATACTCACGATTTCAACTTCAAAATGCGACATGCTCGAGAATTTATTCTTCAGGGTAATAAAGTGAAAGCCAGCGTTATGTTCCGTGGCAGAGAAATCACTTATCAGGATTATGGCAGAGATATTCTTACCCGTTTGATTGCAGCACTCGATGACATTGCCAAAATTGATCAAGAAATCAAATCCGAAGGGAAAGCCCTTTCTGTTATTCTTGTTCCCGACAAAACCAAAAAGAAAAAAACAACTGAAACAAATTAAACCTTACGGCTTGTAAATTATTATGACAAATGTCGGCAAATTCATAGGCAGGGAAAATAATTTTCAAATTATTCGAAATGCCTTGAGAAAACTGGAAGACGGAAAAGGTTCAATAATTTGTTTATCCGGCGAAAGTGGCTACGGCAAAACAACCCTGTTGAAGCAGGTTGCAATCGAAAGCGTTAATGATTTTTCAATTATTGGTATTTACATCCAGTGCCAGGCTCCTATTGGTAATTTTAACGTTTCTAACATCCAACCTCTTTACCCTTTTGCAAGGGCAATGGAATTTTTACTGAACAGAAAGTCACTATCCGCCGAAAAACAATTTGCGATTAACGTTGGTATGACTGCCCTTACTGCAATTCCTTTCATAGGTGACCTTTTCTATGCTATAAAAGAACTCGGAAAGGACTGGCGACAATTTAAAAGGGAAAAGTCTTCAGAAACAAGCCGCAGAGTGAGCAGTGCCACAGCTGATTTTTATGACGCAATGCTCTCCTATGCCGACAAAAGACCCTATGTTATCCTGCTCGATGATATGCATTGGAGCGATTCTCAATCTGTTGAACTTCTTAACCTTTTGGCTGAATCAATCAATTCAACAAGGATTCTTATCGTTTGTTCATATATTCCAAGCATTCTGGAAAATCAGGGTTCACCCATTCTGTCGTTCTTAAATCAGAACAAAGCAAATCCTGATGTTATTGAAATCAGCCTTGAACCATTCAATATGGATGAATTAAGGCAGTTATGCAAGGTATATCTGCCTGATTATATAAGCAACAGAGAGTTCGAAAATTGGTTAATGGCCAAAAGTTTTGGCAATGTTGGAGTAATTGCCGAATACCTTCTTTACTTCAAAAGAAATAACCCTTTTGACAAGAATGGAAACCTAAATCAAAACTTTTACAGCGAGGAATATCTTCCTGCGACAGTCCATTCGGCTTTTGCCCAATCAATTGAAAAGCTGAATGACGAAGAAAGAAACCTGCTCTCAATTTGTAGTGCCGAAGGAGTTGAATTCACAGCGATAGTTATAGCCCACCTACTAAATACCGACGTTGTTACAGCTATTAAAAAGCTTAAGTCACTTCAGAACAAGACTGGGATAATCCGTAGCAAAGGGGCGCAATTCCGTTATGGAATAAAAACAACTGTTTATGAATTTACACAAGCATTTTATCACTCATTTTTTCTTGATTCTCTTGAATATGAAGAAAGCCAGTCTTTGCACGGACAGATTGCCGACTTCCTTAGAAAAAAATTCAGTGAATCGAACAATGACAATGTTAAAGAAGAAATCGCTCCTTATCTTGCGGCTCACAGCTCTGAATCAGGGGATATTGAGACAACAAGGGAAATGTTACTTTTAACTGCAAAAAGTGCAAAAAAATATGGAAACACAGAAATTATTCAAGCAGCTTACGACAATTACAAAAAACTTACTGGCGAAATTGCCAATGATAGCTTGAACTCAGAATTTTCTTCATTAATATATCAAATTACAGCTCAAAATAATATTTCATTCGAGGGTGAAACGGGCGAAATCCAGACAGGTACTCAGCAGGTTTTCTACCCCGATTTTGTCAATGCAAGAAGAAATGCAGTCGAATACTTCAATCAAGGAAAATATGATGAATCAATCAATATTATAAATAATTTCCTCAATGAAAATCAGGAAAAACTCAATATTATTGAGAAAGTTGAATTAATATCAATTCTTATCAGGATTTATTCTGAAATCAAACAATTCGAAAATGCTGAAAACGAATATTTAAAATGCCTTAAAATGATTGAAAATTTTGACGAACCCTTAGCTGAATCATTTCTTTTGAATGCCTATGCTTTACTGAAATATGAGCAGGGCTATATCGAAGATGCTTATAATATTTTGCAGAAGGCTGCCAGAGGTGCTATGAAATTATCCGAAGAAATGCAATTGATGACATTGAGCAATATTGCTTTGGTTTCTTCAAGAATCAATCCTAAGGAATCCGAAAAATATGTGAATTTTGTTAGAAAGTTAGCTCGACATTTGCGATTTGAAGATTTCGAGAAAGAATTTTTCAATTAGAGAAAAAATAATTATTTTTGTAATACGAAGAAAAGGAGAGGTGGCCGAGTGGCTGAAGGCAACGGTTTGCTAAACCGTCGTAGGGGTTAAACTCTACCGCGAGTTCGAATCTCGCCCTCTCCGCAATTTTTTTTCTTTATTTATCTGCTTCGCCCATAATAGGGTCAATCGAACCTATAATTGCTACGACGTCTGCAATCATTGAGCCTTCGACCATATAAGACAGCCCCTGAAGGTTAGATGTTGAAGGTGAACGAATCTTCAATTTCCACGGATGACCTTCGCCTGTTGAGACTATGAAAAAGCCCAGTTCTCCTTTTGGAGACTCGATTGCAGTGTAATACTCTCCGGGTTTTGGTGCGGCACCGAAATTGATTAGCATAAAATCGTTTATCAATTCTTCCATTTTGGTGTAAACATCCTTTTTTCTTGGAAGAACGAATTTTGGATCTTTGAGATGAATCTCTCCCTGAGGCATTTTGTCAATAATCTGATTGACGATTTTCAGGCTTTGCTTCATCTCCTCGACTCTAACTTTGTAACGTGACAAAACATCACAATCGTTGAAAGTAATAACATCAAAATCAAGCTGGTCGTAAACTAAATATGGATTATCTCTTCTTAAATCCCGTGGTATGCCAGAACCTCGAAGAGTTGGACCGGTCAAACCAAGTTGAATAGCTTTTTCCGGTGGCATAATTCCAATGCCTGCCATTCTGTCAATAAAAATCTTATTGCGATTAACCAGAGCTTCAAAATATTTTAGCTCCTGAGGAAATTGATCAGCCCATTCTTTAATTTTTCTGATTGTAGCATCATCAATGTCGTTTGCAACGCCTCCAATTCTTGTGTAGCTTGTTGTAAAGCGGGCTCCGCAGATTAATTCAAATATATCATAAAGCTTTTCCCTCTCGGTGAAAGTCCAAAGAAGAAGTGTTAAGGCACCAACATCCATACAAGTAGAGCCCATAGCCATCAAATGTGATGAAATACGAGCCAACTCTGCTACCAGAGTTCTAATCCATTGTGCCCTTGGAGGGGCTTCAATCCCCAATGAATTATCAATAGCCAGTGCTATCCCAACATTATTTGACATCGGAGCAAGATAATCAAGTCTGTCTGTATGTGGAATAAATTCGTGTAAAGTTGTGTTTTCGGCTAATTTCTCATAACCGCGATGAAGGTAGCCAAGCTCAGGAACACATTTAATCACAGTTTCTCCGTCGAGCCTTAGCAAAACCCTTAAAACCCCGTGAGTTGCGGGATGCTGTGGTCCCATATTCAAAACCATATCATTTTCCAGCGGGTCTTCTATCAGTAATGAAGTATCTTTGTCAAGGAGTTCTTTTAATATCTTGCCTTGTCTGATTTTATGAACTTGTTCAATACCTTTTTCAGTTGTTACATTCATAATTAGTATTCTGTAATATTTAAAAAAAACAAATTTATAAAAATAAAGGAGGTTTTTAAAATTCAAGACTTAAAATTTAGTTCATTCTTAAATTTAAAGCCAGCCTTAGTTCGAGAAGAAACCTCCAGGCATTGATTTTAAAATTCTCACCTTTTTCTGAAATATTGCTTAATGGAAGCGAGTATTGAAAGACCGGATTTAAAAAAAGATTTTCCTCCAAAGCAAAGTTAAAGCCAATCATAGGGTCGAGGGAAATTTGGAATGAATTGGTTTGAGGAAAATCACCGTCCTCAACTATTGTTGAGACCCCATTTTCGCTATCGAGTTTAATGGAAACAATCTCTCCAGAAGATAATCTTGCTGTTTTCTGAGTTAATTCTTTTTCGTGCTTAATATGATTATTTATAACGAATGAACCGGATAATCCTAACCTTATAAACATAAAACTTGCCAGATTCCACTTGATATATGGTATAAAAGACAGATATGAAAAATCAGCATTAGCTTTGTGTTTGAATTTAATGGGAGCTGTTTCGGGCTTGCCTGTGATTACGGATTGAAGCAAAACATCTTCGATAATCTGATATTCACTGAAAATATCACGACTATTAAAAGTCAGAGCTGTACCCCACATAAATATTGGGGATAAATCCATTTCGTATAAAGTTCCAAAAGAATAGCCAAATTTAACTCCATTTATGAATTCAGGGCAATCACACTCCGTGCGAAAATTTCCTCCCATAAAATTCTGGCCAAGACCGAGCAGAATGCCCACTTCCTTTTGATTCCTCATTTTTTCAGGGTCCAACGGTGATGCAAAATCCTGAGACATTACTTTTGATGTCGTTATTATTAAAATCAAAAAAAATGTTAATTTAATTTTTTTTAATATTTGCATTTTAAAAACTCTTTTTTAATGTAATATAGTAATCATATTATTTAATTCCAATTTTTATTATGGAAGAAATTCAAGACAACGTAGAAATTAATGACGAATCAAAAGGTATTTTTAATGGTGCAAGAGCAGCAGCAATTAGAATATTAAGCAGATTCGAGCGAAGCGACTCTTACATTGATAAACTTGTGGATTATGAGCTTAGAACAGGAAATCTGAACGAGTTTGATAAAAACTTGCTAACAGAGTTAGTTAATGGTGTAATACGATGGAAATTGAAACTTGATTGGATTCTTGTTGGTTTTTATCACGGAGATTTTCTTAAATGTCTGAATTTAGTAAAAAATGCTTTGAGGGTTGCACTCTATCAAATTCTGTATCTTGATAGAATTCCCGTTCCAGCAGCCATTAATGATTCAGTTGAAATCGTAAAAAAAATTCAGGGCGAAAAAACTGCCGGTATTGTTAACGGTGTTCTACGAAATATCGCAAGAAATATTGACAATGTCCGCTATCCGGTGAAAGAAGAAGATCCGATTTATTATCTTTCTGTTATGTATTCCCACCCAAGGTGGATGGTTAAAAGATGGGTTGACCGTTATGGTGAAAATGAAGCAGAAAAACTGCTATTCACAAATAATAGAAAACCTTATCTGACATTAAGAGTGAACAGAACCAAAACAACAACTGAAAATGTAATTGATTTTTTAAGAAATAAAAATTTTTCTTTTTTCATATCCCCCTACTTAAAAGATTCAATAGTTGTCCGAACTCCAAGAATTGACATAACAAATCTCGAAATTTTTGTTGACGGATGGGTTACCCCCCAGGACACAAGTGCAAGCATTGCCGCTTTGCTTGCCCAACCAAAGCCCGGATTTAGGGTTGTTGATTTATGTGCTGCTCCGGGAGGGAAATCTTTCTATCTTGCTGAATTAATGAATAATGAAGGTGAAATAATCGCTGTTGATCAATATAAATCAAAATTAAGATTTATAGAAGAAGGTGCCAATCGCCTTGGTATTAACATAATTAAAACCGTAAATGATGATGCAAGATTAATGAAAATTGATGAACAGGTTGATTTGATTTTTGCTGATGTTCCCTGCTCCGGACTGGGAACTATTGCCAAAAAACCAGATATTAAATGGAAACGTGAACGGGAAGATATTTATGTTCTCGTAGAGACTCAACGAAAGATTCTTGAATCCGCTGCCTCTATGGTTAAACCCGGTGGAGTTCTTGTTTATTCAACTTGCACAATTGAACCAGAAGAAAATCATGAAAATATCAATTGGTTTTTAGAAAAATTTCCTGATTTTTCTTTAGACCCGGCAGAAAATTACTTGATTCCGCAGGTTTGCAAAGATGGTTTTATGCAGATATTTCCTCATATTCACAATACTGATGGTGCATTTGCAGCAAGACTTGTTAAGGAAGGTTAATAAATCACAAATCCAAGAACCTGTTTCTTCTTGTCAGTTTGAAATTTCAAGTAATAAACCCCACCAGGTAATTTGGATGATAAAATTCTTGCTTTGTGCCTGCCTGTCGTTTTTGGCTCATCCTTTAAAACATCAAAGCAATTTCTACCCAGAACATCATAAACAGTTAGATTAACTTTTGTATTTTCTAATAATGTATATACTATTGTTAATTCTCCTGCGGTAACTGGATTTGGATAAATCAGCGAAATTTCATCGTCTTTAGGCAATTCGGTATAATCGCCTTTAATCAAGTTGAGCTTGTTTGCAATTTCATATGACTCTTGCGAAGCTCTTCTTAACTCATCATAATAATAGCCAGAGAAAATGCTGAAAGCCAATCTTACCGTATCGCCAGCAAATAATTTAATCGGTCCGGCTGAAATAATCTGCGAAACATCAGTTATGTTAGATTTAATTCTTGTTAATCCGCTGCTAAGCGTTTTCCACTTTTCCCGAATGGTGAAACCATCATAAACCCCGGGGTTATCCTCGGTATTTCCGTCATTATCAAGTGCATAATAGTTTATTGGATAGGGTGATAATAATTTCACGCCTGTCATCGGCAAAGAAGAGTCTTTCACATTTTTAACAAAGCCAAATTGATATTGCTTATCATAGTCAGCCAGATTATTACTTCCCGAGGGTCCAATATCCCAATCAAAATAAAAGCCAAAAAAGAGTGAGTCAAAGGCTCTTTCTGATTTATTTATAATATCATAAACTGAAAGGATGAAATTCCTCCTATTGTCTTGGTCAAATTGATATACTTTTTGAGAGACAGAAACTCCGCAATGAACATCCGGGGAAGAATCTTCGAACTCGGTGCTCGCTTCTGTTTGTGCTGTTGCTCCTGATATATTGACTTTAAGAACATTTATTATCTTGAAGGCACTGTTTTTTCTGGATTGATCATAACCTCGTGCCACATCCGAAACAGTTGAATCATTTATTCCAACCATCAAAGCACCCTCGAACAGTAGATTATGACTATCTTTATAACTGAAGCCATCACCTTGTAAATTTTTCGGGTAGTCATTATAAGCAAAATTTCCAGTACTGTTCAATGTTACTGAGATGTCATTTCCTCTGATAGTCCTAAATGAGGGATTTACAGTTAAACTTATTATTTCTCTGTTGATAATTTCTTTGCTGTCCCTAATTGTCAGTGCTATTTCTAGTTCATAATCAACCGGCAATAAATCAGGCAAGCGGAAACTAAATGGTGTTGCTGTTGTTGCTTCCAAACCAACTGACATATCCCCAATAAAGAAATCAGCTTTTGAAAATGTTAAGTTGAAAGGAGCGTCAGAATTTGCCAATACTTTTACTCCAGTTAAGGAATCAAGAATATTTTGGAAAGAGGCAGTAATCTCAATTTTTTCTCCCGGATCGAAAACTCCATCTTTATTTTCATCTTCGATTTTGTAATTTGTTAAAATTACTGATTTTGCATTATCTTTTGACAAAGCATTAAATGCATTAACCCGTCCTTTTCCGATTTTCCCCACATAATTTAAGTTAAGTGTATCAATATTAGTGGTGGTAACCTTCAGATGTTCAATTAACTGAATATTTGTATATTCCCTCCTTTTTGCCTTTAAAAGTGTTGCAACACCAGCGGTAATCGGCGAAGCAAAAGAGGTTCCATCAAGATAATTATAATCATTATTTGGCACAGATGATAAAATTGCCACTCCCGGAGCAGATATATCAACAGATTTATCATAATTCGAGAAGTAGGCTTTTTTGTCTCTTCGATCAACAGCTGCTACTGACATTACACCATCATAAGAAGCGGGAAAAAACGGAGCATTCGAACCGTTGTTTCCTGCAGCAGCAACAATAACCACCCCAGAATTGACAACAGTCTTAATAATTTCAGCCTCGGCCTGACCTTTGCTTCCAGAACCCCAGGAGCAATTTATGATATCAGCTCCAACACCAGCAGCATAAAGAATTGCCTCATAACCATTTTCAATTGATGTGCTAAAAGAATTATCATTTCCAATTTTGACAGGTATTAACCTGACTTTATTTGCTATTCCAGCAATTCCAATACCATTATTAATTGAAGCGCCGATAATCCCAGCCACGTGAGTGCCGTGAATATGTCCAGGTTTTGGATCATTGTCCTGACCAGAGCTGTCTGAGCTAACAAAATCCCACCCTCGCCAATCATCTACAAATCCGTTGTTATCATCGTCTATGTTGTTTGTTCGCTTATCTCTGTCAAGACTGTCTAATCCTGTTTCACCAGAATTATTAAAAATATTTTCGGCTAAATCTTCGTGTTCGTAATCTATTCCTGTATCTATTATACCCACATTTACTATTTGACTTGTATCTGCATAATTCCAGGCTTCGAAAACCTTAATCGTATCAAGATAATATTGTTCGAAAACCAATGCATCATTAGGAATGGTAACTAATTTATGAACCGGATAGGGTTCGGCATATTCTATGAAATCATAAGAGGATAGCTTTCTTGAAGCATAAAGAGGGTTAATATCTTTTTCGTAAACAATATAGGCAATTCTTCTTAAATTTTCTATTTCATCAATCTTTGAAAAAAAATAGTTTGTCCTTTGAATTTTTTTTTCGAAAGCTTTTAAAACTTCATCACGGACAAAAGGTTTAACAGAATGATTGCCCAATAGGTTTTCAAATTCTATGAAGTAACTTTGACGATTGCTATTTAGCCAATTTTGATAGGCTTCACTATTTACCTTGAATTTTAATACAATTCTATTCTTATGATATTCATCATTAGCCCAGACAGAATTGATTGATAGCAATAGAATTATTGGTATATAAAGGAATAGCGATTTCATATCATAGCAATTTAATGATTTTGTCCTGCTCTTTTTTTCGTTTTTCGAATTCAATAATTCCCATTTGAATTCTACCCTGATAGAAATGCGGAGCAGGTCTTCCGCATTTTCCATATCCTTTGCCATCAGGTTTACATAACCTGAAACACCACGGTGACCTATTCTTTGTCATTGAGCAACCAAGATATGTATAATCGGGTAAAGAACGTTTTTTTACAATAGTGTTTACGACCTTCATAACATAATTTTAAAGAATGAACTTGCTTAAATCAATATTCTTTGATATATCTTTTAGCTTGGAATCGACGATTTCGGCAGTTATTAGGATGTTCTTATCAGTAATATTGTCAGGCGTATTGAATAGATAATCTTCGAGTAATGTTGTTAGTATTGTGTGCAATCTTCTTGCTCCGATATTTGTAACATCATCATTAACCTGAGCAGCAATAGAAGCGATTCTTTTGATAGCCCCTTCGTCAAATTCAAGCTTAATACCTTCTGATTCCATAAGAGCCTGATACTGTTTTATAAGAGCATTTTCCGGTAGTGTCAGAATTTTAACAAAATCATCTTCGGTTAAGCTTTTCAGTTCTACTCTGATAGGGAATCTTCCTTGCAGCTCGGGTATCAAATCAGATGGCTTAGAAACGTGGAAAGCACCGGAAGCAATGAAAAGAACATGCTCGGATTTGATTGGTCCGTATTTTGTATTAACTGTTGTCCCTTCAACAAGAGGTAACAAATCCCGCTGAACACCCTCCCGAGAAACATCAGGTCCGGAAGTGCTATTTGATCTCGAGGCAATTTTGTCAATTTCATCAATGAAAATTATTCCATTATGTTCTGTTCTGTAAATAGCTTCTTTGATAACAGCATCCATATCAATAAGTTTTTCTGCTTCCTCTTTTTCCAAAAGTTTCAAAGCATCGGCAACAGTCATTTTTTTCTTTTTGCTTTTCTTTGGTAAAATATTGCCGAACAAATCCTGCAGATTCATCCCCATTTCATCAAGCCCGATTGGACCAAGAATCTGCATGGAAGGTATTTGGTCAACCATAGTTTCAAGCTCGACCATTCTGTCGTTTAGATCACCATTTCTGAGCATATTTCTGAATTTTTCTCGTGTTCGGGTGTTGTCCTCAATCTCATCATCAGTAATTGTATCGAAAGAAGGACCCCTTTTTACAGGTGGAACAAGTATGTCAAGTATTCTGTTTTCGGCAGCAATTTTAGCTTCTTTTCTTTTTTCTTCGGTTTTTTCTTCACGCACCATAGCAACCGAGCGTTCGATTAAATCTCTAAGCATTGAATCAACATCCCGCCCAACATAACCAACTTCGGTAAATTTGGTTGCTTCAACCTTGACAAAAGGTGCATTTGCTAATTTTGCCAATCTTCGGGCAATTTCAGTTTTGCCGACTCCAGTTGGACCAATAAGTATTATATTATTTGGCATGATTTCGTCTCTCAATTCGGTTGTGACCATCTGTCGCCTCCATCTGTTTCTGAGAGCAATTGCAACTGCTTTTTTTGCAGCGTCCTGCCCGATAATGAATTTATTAAGTTCTGTAACTATCTGGCGTGGTGTAAGTTGTTCTGTCATTGATATTTGTTTTTTTACAAAATTCACAATTATTTCTTTATCTGTTTCATTCAATTTGAATGTTTCGCTATTCCCCATAATTATATGATTTATTTACCAAAAATGTTTTATCTTAGTAATTTTAAAAATTATAATTCTTCGATTGATTGTTCTCTGTTAGTATAAATACAGATGTCGGCAGCAATATTAAGAGATTCCTCAACAATTTCTCTTGCAGAAAGCTTGCTGTGCTTCATTAAAACTCTTGCGGCTGACAGTGCATAAGGTCCACCAGAACCTATGGTGATTATATTATCATCAGGCTCAATTACATCCCCAATTCCGCTTATGAGCAGAACTTTTGACTTGTCCATAACGATAAGCATGGCTTCGAGTCTTCTAAGGTATCTATCGGTTCGCCAATCTTTGGCAAGTTCAATTGCAGAACGATAAAGATTACCTCGGTGTGTTTCGAGTTTTTCTTCGAATCTTTGAAGTAAGGTGAATGCATCGGCTGTAGCACCGGCAAAACCCGCTAAAATTGTATCGTTATAAAGCTTTCTTACTTTTCTGGCTGTATGCTTCATAACGGTATTGCCGTAAGTTACCTGCCCATCTGAACCAAGAACTGCCTTGCCATCCTTGATTACGCCCACTACTGTCGTACCGTGAAAATCAAAAAATTTGTTCTTCATAATTTTATTTTTTTTTATTAACAAGTTATTTCAATGACTTTTTTGTAACTAATTAATTGTTAATTTATTTCTATTTATTGAGTTAATAGCTTGTTGTTTATATTTTTTGAGGACTTTATGAGAATAAAACTACTTGTATTAGTGTTAATCACTTTACCGATTATCATAAATGCAAAAACCATTTTTGTTGGGTCAAGCGGTGATTATCCTGATTTAATAACAGCTTTCATAAATGTCAAACCAGGCGACACTGTGTTTTTAATGAGCGAAAAACACAAGGTCAATCAACATCTACAAAATATCAAGGGTGAGCCTGATAAATGGATTATTATAACTTCTAATCCGAGGAATCCTGCTTTATACGAAGGTGGAAGCACAGCAATTCAATTGAGCGATGTTTCTTACCTAAAAATTAGCAATATTGTTTTCTCAGGTCAGACTGCCAACGGATTAAATATTGACGATGGCGGAACTTATGAATCCCCTGCTCATCATATTATCATTGAAAATTGCTCTTGGCTCGGAATGAATGCAACCGGGAATAATGACGAACTCAAAATGAGCGGAGTAGATAATTTTGAAATTAGTCTTTGCAATTTCGATAATGGTGCAGCTGGTGGCAGCTTGATTGATATGGTTGGCTGCCATCAAGGGAAAATCTTCAGGAATAATTTCACTAATGCAGGCTCAAATGCTATTCAAGCAAAAGGAGGAAGCAAAGATATTGATATTTATCAAAACTTCTTTCAGAATTGCGGGCAGCGTTCTGTAAATATTGGTGGTTCGACCGGCTTACAGTATTTTCGTCCACTGGAAGCTAAACACGAAGCTATGAACATACGGATTTTTTCAAATCAGTTTATCGGTTCAGTTGCTCCGATTGCTTTTGTTGGAGCAACTCAATGCAGCGTTATTAATAATCTGCTTTATATGCCCAGCCGATGGTTAGTTAGGATTCTACAGGAAAACCTTTCTGAGGGATTTGTTCGTTGTAGTTTCAACACATTTGCAAATAATATTTGCTTTTTTAATAATTCAGCAAATAACGAACAGGGAATTAATATTGGCTCTAACACTCTTCCGAATACTTTTGATTTTTCGAATAACCTCTGGTTCAATTCAGAAAATCCAAACTGGAACGGACCGAATCCTTCATTGATTCATTCTAATTCGATAATTAATCAAAATCCACAGCTAAAAAAATATGATCATACTTATATAATTGATGCTGCATCTCCGGCAGTAGCAAAAGGAAAAAAATTTGATTTTGTTGAATATGATTATTTTGGGGAGAAATTCAACAACCCACCGTCAATTGGTGCAAATGAAGGAAATCCGACAATTTCAGGTATTTTTGATTTTTCCAATGTTATCGAAATCAAAAATTTTCTCAGCTTCTCAGATTTTAAAAAATTTCTTGCTTCTAAAGAGGAAGGCCTTTTCCTACTTCTTATATATAACATCACAGGAAGTGAGTTTTTTAATGGAATTTTAGATACACAATTAATACTTGAAAATATGAATTTGGTTAATGGTTTTTATATTTATTCTTTATTTAATAACACAAATACCGTGCATAAAGGTATTATAATAAATTATTAATTTTTCGTCTGTTCTTTTTTTAATCAGGAAATTAGGAGATAAAATGATAAATAGATTAACATTATATATTTTGTCTTTTCTTCTGTTCTCAATGTTTCTTTATGCTGAAACAAGTCAGGAAGTTAAAATAAAAACATCGGCTCAGTGCGAGCAGTGCAAAGATAGAATTGAAAAAGCCCTGAACAAAGCAACTGGAGTAATCAGTTCAGAGCTTGATTTAGAAACCAAAGAAGTTAAAGTTGTTTTTGATAGCGAGCAAACAGATATCGAAAAAATCAAGGAGCTAATTTCGAAAACGGGCTATAATGCTGATGATGTTCCAGCAAACAAAAAGGCTTACAAAAAATTACCAAAATGCTGTCAGAAAGGTGGGCACGATTGAATGCAAAAAAAAATAATTCTTGAATTCCAACATTTTCACGGCTGTCCAAACGGACCTAAATTACTGAAAAACATAAAAGAGGCAATTAAAGGATTGGATTACATTGAATTAATTGAAAGAATTGTTGATACAAACGAAAAAGCAAAGAAATATAAATTTCGGGGCTCACCGACTTTATTAATTAATGGCAAAGATCTGGAAGGGCTGAAACCACCTGCAAGCCCCTCCCTCACCTGCAGATTTTATCCCAATGGTTTGCCCACACCTGAAGAAATAAGAGAAAAAATTTTAAATAAAAACGAGTAGAAAAAAAAACAACCCTACTGTAAAAAGCAGGGTTGTTGACTTTTTATTTTGATGATATTAAGAGCAACCACTTGTTGTTCCACAATCTTCGCAGACCGTGCAACTTCCGCTCCTTTTAACACGAATTGACCCGCACGAGACACATTGTTCGCCTGTATAGCCTGCCTGCTTTGCGGCAGCAGATTTCAGTTTGAAACCATTGCCGTTATGTTTGCCGTTTTGGAAATGAATATTAATATTTTCCGATTCCGGTTCGTAATCCTCTTCAATGCCGTCATTGACTTCATTTTCAGTAGTATCATAATTTTCCAATCTTAGAGGCAAATTTTCATCTGTATTTGAATTCTCGTTATTAGGATTATGGTTTTTATCAACTGGGTCTTCGTCAACAGCTTTCACATGGACAAAATCACTTCTTTTCAAATAATCATAACCGATTGAGCGGAAAACATAGTCAAGAATTGAGGTAGCATTTTTTATTGCTTCGTGTCCTGTAACAGGACCAGCAGGTTCGAAGCGGGTAAAGGTAAATGTATCAACCAATTCTTCCAGTGGTATTCCGTATTGAAGAGCTTTCGAAGCAAGCACCGCAAAGCAATTCATCAATCCTTTGAAAGAAGCTCCTTCTTTATACATGTCAATAAAAATTTCGCCAAGAGTTCCATCTTCGTATTCACCAGTTCTAAGGTAAACTTTATGCCCGCCAACGTAAGCCTCCCTAACATAACCTTTTCTTCGTTTAGGCAGTCTGCGTCTTTCCGGAGTATAAGTTTGATTTTTAATAATTTGTTCCTGAACCTCTTTCGGTCCAATAGTCTCATCGAGGGAATCTTCATCTCCAATCATAACGACTTCGTCTAATCCGTCATAGTTTGATGAATTGAGCGGTTGAGAAAGTTTGGAGCCGTCACGATAGATGGCAATTGCTTTCAGCATCATTTTCCATGATTCAAGATATACCTCGCCAATATTATCAATAGTGGCTTCAGCCGGCATGTTAACGGTTTTAGAAATAGCCCCCGTAATAAATGGTTGAGCGGCTGCCATAATCCTGACATGTGCCATGTACGGAATATATCTCTGACCGTTCTTACCGCATTTATTGGCTGTATCGAAAATTGGAAGATGTTCTTCCCTGAGATTGGGAGCTCCTTCGAGCATCATAGTTCCGCAAACATAATCGTTTGCTCTTTCAATTTCTTCTGCAGTAAATCCAAGCCAACCGAGCATGTCGAAAGTAGGATTATTCAACTGTTCCTCTGTCATACCAAGTTTTTTGCAGAAATCTTCCCCGAGAATATATTTGTTAAAGGCAAATTTGATGTCAAAAACATTATCAAGCTCTGATTCAATTTGCATGATTTTTTCATCTGTAAAGCCCTTTGCTTTTAATGTCTTGTGGTTAATTGAGGGACAACCGATAAGTGTTCCGTGACCTTTTGAATACTTTTCGATTTCTTCAATTTGCTTATCGCTGTAGCCCAGCTTTGTTAAAGCCATTCTTACAGACTGATTCACAATTTTGAAATAACCACCTCCGGCAAGTTTTTTGAATTTCACAATGGCAAAATCAGGCTCAATTCCTGTTGTATCGCAGTCCATAATTAATCCGATAGTTCCCGTCGGAGCAAGAACAGTAACTTGAGCATTTCTATAACCATATTGCTCACCAAGCGAAAGAGCTTTGTCCCAAACTTCCTTGGCAGACTGCAGTAAATAATCAGGGCAGTATTTTGGATTAATGCCCATTGGTTTGATTGTTAATCCTTCATATTCTTCAGGATCTGCATTATAAACTGCTCTTCTATGGTTTCTGATAACTCTTAGCATTGACTCTCTGTTCAATTCGAATTTTGGAAAAGGCGAGAGTTCCTTTGCCATTTCAGCTGATGTTGCATAGCTCTCACCGGTCATAATCGCAGTGATGGCACCTGTCATTGCTAAGGCTTCGGGAGAGTCGTAAGGAATTCCATTCACCATCAATAAAGTACCAAGATTAGCATAACCCAAACCAAGCGTTCTGAATTCATAGCTTAATTGAGCAACACTTTTTGAGGGGAATTGTGCCATAAGGACGGAAATTTCGAGAACAATAGTCCATAACTTTACTGCGTGACGGAAGCTTTCAACATCGAAAACATATCTACTTTCATCGTAAAATTTCATAAGATTTAAGCTTGCAAGATTGCAAGCAGTATCGTCAAGGAACATATATTCACTGCAAGGATTACTTGCGTTGATTCTTCCTGATTTTGGACAAGTGTGCCACTCATTAATAGTTGTATCGAACTGCAAGCCCGGGTCTGCTGATTTCCATGCTGCCAAATTTATTTTGTCCCATAAGTATTTGGCTTGAACTGTTTTTGTCGTTTCTCCGGTGGTTCTGAATTTTAATTCCCACAAACCATCATTTTCAAGGATTTGCATAAAATTATTTGTGATTCGGACAGAATTATTGGAATTTTGACCGCTCACCGTAAGGTACGCTTCTCCTTCGTAGTGAGTGTTGTAAACATCAAAATTGAAATCAGTAATGCCCTGTTCGAGAAGTGAGATAACCCTTACAATATAATTTAATGGAACGCCGGAATGCAAGGCTTTTTGGATTAGATTAGATAATTTTTTATTTGTTTTTCTGTCGGTTCCTCGATTTTTTGCTTCATTAACAATGGCATTCAGATATGCTGCGTTGATTCTGGAGCCAGTAACGATAGCCGCAACTTTTTCTTCTTCTTTTGCTTTCCAATCAATAAATTGCTCGATATCGGGATGGTCTATATCAACAATTACCATTTTAGCAGCTCTGCGAGTAGTTCCACCAGATTTGATAGCTCCAGCAGCCCTGTCGAAAATTTTAAGGAAACTCATTAGTCCTGATGATTTTCCGCCTCCCGATAGTGTTTCGCCTTCTCCTCTTAGATTAGAAAAATTGGTTCCTGTTCCACTTCCAAACTTGAATATCCTTGCTTCTCTGAGTGCTAAATCGAAAATGCCCCCTTCATTCAATAAATCATCTTTGATTGATTGAATGAAACAGGCATGAGGCTGTGGTCTGCTGTAAGCATCTTTCGATTGTGATAATTTCTTTGTTTTTGGGTCAACATAATAATGCCCCTGTTTATTTCCTGTTATGCCATATGCCCAGTGAAGCCCTGTATTAAACCATTGAGGTGAATTTGGAGCAGCCATCTGATTAAGCAACATATAAGAAATTTCATCATAAAAATTCTGAGCATCTTCTTGAGAACTGAAATAGTTATATTCTTTGCCCCAATGTGTCCATGTCCCGGCAAGACGGTGAACAACCTGCTTCAAAGAGTTCTCGGAGCCAAGTTTTGGTTTTCCATTTTTGTCGTAAATAATTTTTCCCGCTTTGTTTCTTTGCGGCACACCAGTTTTTCGGAAATATTTTTGTGCAAGAATATCAGTTGCCATCTGCGACCATTGAACCGGTACCTCAATATTGTCCATCTGAAATACAATCGAGCCGTCCGGATTTTTCATTGTTGAGCTTTTCCTGGTAAACTCAAGCATATCGAAGACATTTTTACAGCCTTTTGTAAATCGTTTATCAATTTTCACTTTGACCTCGTTATTTTTTAATTATATTATTAGAAAAAAAAACATAGCAGAAGCATTTCTGTTCATATAAATAATAGGCTCTTAAATAGTTATTTTATTGTAAAATCGATAGTTACAACGGATTTAATGGTTTTTTCTATTGAACTTAAATCATACTCGCCCCAATCAGAGACAGTAGTAGAATATAATGGAGTAATTTGAAAAACACCCTGCATGGCAGATTTCATTGGACCGACATCGCCTCCACTGCTTTTTGCCAGTTGCTCGGCTCGCTGCTTTGCGTCTTTTGCTGCATCTCCCAGCATTTCTATTTTCAAATCATTGAGTTTTGTATAATAAAATTGCGGAGGATTGGAATAAATCTCCAGACCGTCTTTGATTAAAGAGGTTGCTTCGCCAGAAATTTGGTTAATCAGCTTGACATTCTCTGATGTGATGCTAACTGTCTGCGTTAGTTCGTAACTGTCTATTTGTCCGGTGGAATAGCCTTCTGTGGTATATCGAAAATTTTTAATAGTGCTTATGGATGAAGTTGTTATTTTTGATGCATCTATACCTTTAGATTGAAGATAGTTGATAAATTTTGCTATGTCTTTTTGAAGCTTTTCATAAGCTGATGTCATATCTGACGAACGAACAGATATTGTCCCGCTCCAAATTGCAAGATCTGAAATAATGTTCTTCTCGGCATAACCCTTTACGGTTATAGTTTTATCTGACATTTTTATGTTGCTCAAAGTAACAGCAAGAATAATCGCCGCTATAATAAAACCAGCTCCTAAGGAAATTCCAAGGAGAAACAGTCCGCTTTTAACGGATGTATATTCTGTTGACATCTTCCCCCCCAAAGAAATATGTTTTAAAATTATACTGCATCACGAAAATAATTAACTTTCCAATAATTTTCAAGTTAATAAAAATATAATTTTTTGTGAAGACAAAGTTTTCAACAGCAGAGCCCTGGAACTGCCTCGAAATAGTAAGTATAAGAAAAATAATTATTTATATTAATTAACTACTTTTCCACACAATAAAAATGAGATTTTTTATTAAATTTTCTTGAATTATCAAGTTTTTCTAATGAAAATTATTATAAAACAGTTTTAATATAATTAAGGCCTCTCTCGGCTTGATAATTAATCATAAAATCAAAACAGTTTTCATCTTCTCCTATGAATTCTGGTGGGGAGATTCCCTTCCTGTTAAATTTTCCCGAAAGCACGAGTTCAACTGCAGCAGTGCAGGCAAATCCTGTAGTTCTTGCCATTGAGGAATCGTCATTTTGAAAATCTTTTCTATCAAATAAATTGTATATAAACTTATGCTCTTTGTCATTCTTTTTACCTGATATTTCAATCTTCATCACAGTAAATTCATCATCGTCTTTTTCAAGTTTCCAATCTTTGAAGAGAATATTTGCAGTGAAGTCAATCGGCTTTATTTTTTGATCATTAATTTCAATAGATTCTTCACTTAAAAAACCAGTTGCTTTTAATGCTTTAATCAATTCAATATGCCCGGGGTATCTTAAAGTTTTCTCTTTCATATTTGGAATATTCATCGTCTTTATAAGGCTTCTAAGCCCATCAGTATTAAAAGCTTCCAGGCTTCCAATACCATCAAAATTTATTATTTCAGCATCAGATAGAGCAGGTTTTTTGACTTCATAACCATTTTCGACATATCGAGCTTCTCGTGTATATTCCTCGAGAACGTCAATTGGTGAAAAAGGTGCCTTGTATTGAAAATATAATTTGCGTTCGAATGGCAAGCCACCAACATAACATACAAAATCACTGACAACCATCATTTTGTTATGGTATCCAAGTATAAGGTTACTCATACCCGGAGCTACTCCACAATCAACAACAGCTGTAACGTTATTACTTTTTGCCAATTCGTCCAATAGAAAACAATCCTCAGGAAAAAAAGAAATATCTACAACATTTTTTCCTTCTTCTATTATTGCTTTGAGGGTTTTGAAACCCATAAATCCCGGCACTGCACCAACAACCAAGTCATAATCCTTAATCAGATATTTAATGGTATCGGAATTACTCAAATTTGATTTTATTGTATTAATTTTGGGATATTTAGCCAAAAAATTGAGATTATTGTCATTAATATCAACAGAGGTAACATTATGAACCTTACTTAAATCCTTTGCAATAGTTCTGCCGACCATACCGGCACCCAAAACAATTAAATTGCTCATGATTTTATTTAACCTCCATTACTCTTTCTATTTCACTTATTTCATTTCTTAAAGATCTAAGAATCCCTGCTTGAAGAGTCATTGATGATAATGGACATGTCTTGCAATTACCAAGCAATCGCACGTTAACATATCGTTGTTTTTTATCATATTCAACAAATTCTACATCTCCGTCATCTTCCTGCAAAACAGGCCGAATTCTGTCAATTATTTCTTGAATTCTTTTCTCAATGTCCTCAATTTCATTCATTTCTATATCTCAATTTTGAGAGAAGGTGAGGATATAAGGGCATAATTGTGCTTTCTTACTTCCGAAATTAAGTTGCTGACAACCTTTTTAATAACTTCACCCTGATGACCTGCATTATCCCGCAATATGATTGGTTTGCCTCCATCGTTTGCTTCACGCATATTAATGTCAAGAGGGACTTCGCCAAGGAAATTGATGTTATTCTCTTCGGCAACACTTTTTCCACCGCCTTGTCCGAAAATGTAATATTTTTTCCCAGGAATATCTGGAGGCACAAAGTAACTCATGTTTTCAATGATGCCAAGAATATCAACATTCACTCTTCGGAACATAGCAATTGACCTTCGGACGTCAGCAACAGCAATTTCTTGTGGCGTTGTTACAATAACAGCACCGGTCAGCGGAATTTTCTGTGTCAAAGTCAATTGTATATCGCCTGTTCCCGGAGGTAAGTCAAACACAAGAAAATCAAGATTTCCCCAGTCAAGTTGTTCGAAAAGCATCGAAAAATATCCGGCAAGCATAGGTCCCCTTAGGATTGCTGCTTCATTCCTGCTTAACATAAAACCCATTGAAGCAATTTTAATACCATACTTTTCGTTTGGAAAAGCCAATGTTTTGCCATCTTCGGTTTCATAAACCTGAAAGGGCTCTTCATTAATACCAAACATAGTAGGTTGGCTCGGACCGTAAACATCACCATCGAGAATTCCAACTTTTGCACCTCTCAATGATAATGCACCAGCTATATTAGAAGCAATGGCAGATTTGCCGACCCCACCTTTGCCTGAGGCAACTGCTATAATGTTTTTTACACCGGTAAGCAAGTTGCTGTTTCTCGGCGGCATCGGTTTTTCGGAAAAAATTATATCGCTTTCGATATCAGGATCTAATTTGGCTAATTCTTCGGCACATCTGTTATTAATTTCTTCGGCAACCCACAAAATTGGCTGAACCAGTTCAATATGGATTTCGACATAATCTTTTTTATTTTTATCTTTAAGAAAAAGTATCTTTTGAATTGCATCAAGCTCCACTAAATTTTTATTTAAATCCGGATCAATCACATTAGAAAGAGCCTGTTTGATTTTTTCATCGGTTAAATTCATTAATCTTACTCAAGAATAAAAAACAAATTAAACCAACTTAACGAAAATGAAAATATTAGATTGTAGTTAATCATAATTGCATTTTGATGAAAATATTTAATTTTTTTGAAAAAAAGAAATAATTTCATATTTTTGTAGTCTTGTTTTTTTCAAATGGCCCCATCGACTAATGGATAGGTCACCACCCTTTCACGGTGGCAGTACGGGTTCGAATCCCGTTGGGGTCACAATAGTTTTAACTTGATTCTTTTCTATTTCTACAGCTATTTTTTTTAAATTTGTTATTTCAATTTTTCCATCAAATCTATAATTATTT